>JBLHKE010000182.1:0-11549 GCA_047619485.1 Verrucomicrobiales bacterium
GGCAACTGGGCGAACATGTCGCGGATCAGGGTGAACACACCAACGTAGGTGGCTGGGTTCGAGCGCGGGCTGCGGCCGATCGGTGACTGGTCGATCACGATGGCTTTGTCGAATTGCTTCAGCCCCTCGATGTGGCTGTGAGCCCCCGGGCTGTCTTTGGATTGGTAGAAGGTGCGGAATAGTGCCCGGCGGAGGATGTCGTCGACGAGCGTGGATTTCCCGCTGCCGGACTTGCCGGTTACGCAGGTGAAACATCCCACCGGGAAGTGCGCATCCACGTTTTGTAAGTTGTTCTCGGTCGCGCCGATGACACTGAGCCATCCGGAGTCGAGGACGTCTGACGTCGGCTGTGGTGGTGGGGCGATGCGGCGTTTGGGGACGGCGATCGCGTGTTCGCCACTGAGAAATTTTCCAGTGGGGGAGTCTGGGTTGTTGGCGATTTCCTCTGGCGTGCCCTGCGCCATGATTCGCCCGCCTCGCGGGCCGGCACCCGGGCCGATGTCGATGACGTGTTGCGCGGCGCGGATCGTCTCCTCGTCGTGCTCGACGACGATGACTGAATTGCCGAGGTCACGCAGGTTTTTGAGCGTGCCGATGAGTTGTTGGTTGTCGTGTTGGTGGAGACCGATTGAAGGTTCGTCCAGCACGTAGAGCACGCCCGCGAGCCCAGCGCCAATCTGGGTCGCGAGACGGATGCGTTGTGCTTCACCGCCCGAGAGCGTGCCGCTTTGGCGGTCGAGGCTTAGGTAGCCGAGGCCGACTTTGTTGAGGAATCCGAGCCGTTTCTCGATCTCGTTGACGACGTCGGAGGTGACCAGTTTTTGTTGTTTGGTTAGTTTCAGCGCCGCTACCCATCCTGCGGCATCCTCGATTGAGAGCGCCGTCATCTCGTGAATTCCCAATTCCCGATCGCCCGAACTTAGCGTGACCCCTAGGATCTCCGGGCGCAGGCGTTTGCCCTCGCACTTCGGGCAGGGTTTCGGATTCATGTAGCGGCGGACGTTGCGCCGGGTGGTCTCGCTCTCGCTCTCATCGTGGAGGCGGTGGGCTTGGACTAGCAGACCCTCGTGTGGCTTTACAGTCTTACGCGTGGTCGTGCCGGTCTTGATCGGGACGTCCCCGGTGCCGTAGAAGAGGGCGTTCTTAAATTCCTCCGATAATTGCTTGAAGGGCACATCGAGGGAGATCTCGAAATGCTCCGCCACGCCTGCGACCGCTCGATCGTGGAGGACTTTGAGTTTTTTGTTACGCGCCCACCAAGATTTGACAGCCCCGTCGACAATCGATTTCGTGTCGTCGGGGACGAGTAGCGATGGGTCACCGATCAGTTCGGTCCCGAGTCCGTGACAGCGCGGGCAAGCACCGCTGTGGCTATTGAATGAGAAGTGTTTCGGCGTGAGCTCCGGCATCTTGAAGCCGGTCTTAGGGTTGGCGAACGCGGTGGTGAAATTCTGGTTTCTCCAATCGGAGCCGCTCTCCTGCACCAAGATCTCTATTTCTTCTGCGCTCCAGCGTAGCGCCGTCTCCACGCTGTCCATTAGCCGCACGCGGATCCCTTCACGGATGACTAGGCGGTCGATCACGGCCTCGACGCTGTGCTTGGTTTTTCGGTCGACCTTTAGGGTCTCGTCCAGATCATGGATTTCGCCATCGACGCGGACGCGGACGAAACCACTGCGCTGCAGGCGTTCGAAGGTCGGGCGCAGATCCCCAACTTCATTTTTCGTGATGGGGGCGAGCAGGATGACCTTGGTCTTCTCTGGTAGTGCCGTGATCTCGTTGACGATCTCGCTCTTGCTCGTGCGGTGGATTTTTTCGCCGGTCGCTGGGTCGTGTGGCTGCCCGGCAGCCGCGTAGAGGATGCGGAGGTAGTCGTAGATTTCGGTGACCGTCGCGATGGTCGAGCGCGGGTTGGGCGCGGAGGTGCGCTGTTCGATGGCGATCGCTGGGGAAAGTCCCTCGATGAAGTCGACATCGGGTTTCTCCAACTGGTCGAGGAACTGCCGCGCGTAGGCGGAGAGGGATTCTACGTAACGCCGCTGGCCCTCGGCGTAGAGCGTGTTGAAGGCCAGCGAGGACTTCCCGGATCCACTCACCCCGGTGATGACCACCAACTGGTGGCGCGGGATCGAGACGTCGATGTTCTGCAGGTTGTGCTGCCGGGCACCGGTAATTTTGATTTCGTCGGCTGGCACGTGTGGTTACTCCGATTTTGGGAGGCGCAGGGTGGTGACCGTTTCCATCGGCAAGGTGATGGTGTCGTCGCCCTTCGTGAGTGTGATGGTCTTCGAGTCGAACGACTTTAGTTTGAACGTCGTCGCGGTGCCGAGCACCAGTCGCTCGCCGGTGTTGAGACGCACGAATCCGCTGGCTCTCTTCCTAGCTTCTGGATCGGGCGCCTTCAGCCAGATCGTGGGCATGCGGTTGTAGAGGAACTCGACCGTCGCATCGCCGTCAACCGCAGTCAGCATGTCGGATTGGAACGCTGGGGCGGTGAGGAGCATTGGAGTTGTGGTGGCGATGCTGGCGATTTGGTCGGGCTCGAGTTTGGTGTCAGCGGGGAAGGGGGCGAGTTCTCCGCCTTCTTGCCAGATAGCTCCGATCGGGAGCGCGGCGAGTTCGAGTTTTTCCAGTAGTGTGTGAGGGCTGGCGCCGGGCTCGCCGGGGCGCGCGAGCATCGTTGAGCCGTCTTGCAGCAAGATCCAGAAACGGACGAGATCGATCGCCGCCTCGTCGGGTTCGAGGGCGTGGTTTTCGGCCGGCGTGCGAAGCTGGACTAATTCGTTGCGGGGGAAGGCAATCTGCCCACAGAAGGCACCGATGGGGGTTGCCATGACGCGATCGCCCTCTAGTTCAAAATCATCGCAGATCAGTCGCTCGCCGGTGACGAAGTCGAGGCTGTGGGCTCTTTCAGCTCCGCCGGCGTCGAGTGTTTCCGGCACGGAGAAGACGATGTCATCGATGGTGACATCCTCGTCGATGTCGATATTTGGGATGATCTGGACCTGGTGGATGGGGACGTTGCTGCGCAGGCCGAGGAACTCGTGGGGGCCGCTCTCAGTGGTGACACTCGCGATGCGGTGCCCCGAGGCGTCGAAAGCGACCAGCGTGGTGCCGCCCTCTTGGACGATGGCGGTGTAGAGGCCAACATGGGTGACTCCGGCGAGTTCGTGTTCGTTCCCCGGGACGCAGAAGGTGAGTGTGACGATGCCTTTATAGAGCGGATCGTGCGTGGCACCTGATTGCTCGCCCGAGCGGCCCGAGACGGTGAAGTCATTGACTGAAAAGAAGGATCCATCGATCGAGGTGCTGATCAGGAGGCCGTCACGGATGAATCGGCGTGAAATATCCTGCCCTGCGCGCAGCGGGTCGCCCTTGGAGTCGGTCTCGAAGTCGATGCGCTCACAGTCGGGCGGGAACAATAGATCGAGGTCTTTGCGGATCGGTTCGGTGGTGGCGATGATCGGTGTGTTGCCGCGCTTGCCGAGGGGAGGGGCTTTGCGGATCGCGCGCACCTTGGCGCGGTTGAGCTGGACGGCGACCCCGCGATAGGTGCTAGCGGTCTGCCACTCGCCGATGTCGCCTTTGGTGGTCTCCGACCCGACGACGATTTCATCATAGGAGAGATGGTGGATACCGGCGCTGACGGGAATCGCTTCGAGTGCTGTCGCGAGCCGGGAGCGCGTCTCGGGAATCAATACCTCCCTGAAGATGTCTTCAATGAAAGGGCGGAAGCCTGCTCCGCCGCCGACGAGGGTGCGTAGTGCCTGCTCGCGTTGTCCAAACCCGTCAGCGTTCAACTGGCCGATCGCCTCCTGGATGGATCGGAGCTGTTTGAGCGCCGGCAGTTTTGAAAAGCGGATCGCAGTCGGGTAGTCCAGACGGAGTTTCGCAGCGGACGTCTCACCGGAGATTCCGAGGATCGTTTCACGGAATTCGAACTGGTAGTCCGCAGTGAGATTGAGCCGCAGGATTGAGCCATCGCGGAACTCCACCAGGCGCTCACATGCGGCATCGTCTGGGTCAGCAGCGCTGATAGCCATGGTAAAGAGCAGCAGCCCGAAGGCGATGGTCGCGCGAATCCCCATCGACTGTTTACAAATGCGTTGCGTGGGAGTTTATCATCTGAGGAGAATCAAAGTTGAGCCTCGGCAATTGTCAACGAAAGCCGGGGTCGGCTGGCAGTTTCCCAGTTCTCAGTCCATTCAGATTCTTCCGGTTTACAATGCAGGTATTCCCCGTTAATTTCGCGCTCCCTTGCGCCTCAATCTTCCTAGTTTAAGCGCTTTTCCTGCTATGTCTGCCGAACTCACCCGTAATTTCTCGATCATCGCCCACATCGATCACGGGAAAACCACGCTTTCCGACCGTCTTCTGGAGACAACCAAGACGGTCGCGCAGCGCGAGCAGAAGGCGCAATTGCTCGATTCCATGGATCTGGAGAGGGAGCGGGGGATCACGATCAAATCCCACCCGGTGACCATGTCCTACACGGCCAAAGATGGGAAGACCTACCAGCTGAACCTCTTGGACACACCGGGCCACGTGGATTTCTCGTATGAAGTATCGCGCAGCCTGGCTGCCTGTGAGGGTGCAATCCTGATTGTAGACGCCGCCCAGGGCGTCGAGGCACAGACCGTTGCCAATCTGCATCTAGCGAACGAACAGAATCTGAAGATCATTCCGGTGATCAACAAGATCGACCTGCCGAATGCCGATCTGGACATGGCTCACAAGCAACTGGAGGACATCTTGGCGATCCCGGCTGAGGAGGCGATCCCTGCCAGCGCCAAAAACGGCATCGGTATCGAGGACATTCTCGAGGCGGTGGTCGAGCGCGTGCCACCTCCGACCGAGATGGGAGACGGATTTCTGCGCGCATCGGTGTTTGATTCTCTCTACGATGCCTTTCGAGGTGTGGTCTCCTACGTCCGCGTCTTCTCCGGCGAGATGAAGCGCGGCACGCAGATCAAGATGATGAGCACCGGGAAGACCTACGAGGTGAAGGAGGTTGGTGTGTTCACTCCGAAACAGCAGAAGCGGGACGTGCTGGTGAGCGGCGACGTTGGCTACATCGTGGCGAACATGAAGACCTCCCAGGAGGTGAAGATCGGTGACACCATCACCGAGAGTCGCAATCCCTGCCCGGAACCGCTGCCCGGCTATAAAGATATCCAGCCGATGGTGTTCAGTGGGATCTATCCGGTGAGCACCGATGACTTTGAGCAATTGAAGGTGGCGATGGGCAAGCTACAGATCAACGACGCGGCTTTCCAGTATTCCGCTGAGAGCTCGGTTGCGTTGGGCTTTGGTTTCCGCTGTGGATTCCTCGGGCTGTTGCACATGGAGATCATCCAAGAGCGCCTGCGCCGTGAGTACGAGATGGACGTCATTTCGACCTATCCGGGTGTTATCTACAAGGTCACTAAGACCAATAAGGAGGTCATTGAGGTGGACAACCCGAGTTTCCTTCCTGAGCCACCAGAAATCGAGGTGATTGAGGAACCGATGGTGCGCGCCTTCCTGATGACGCCTAACAATTATCTCAGTGAGCTGATTAAACTAGTGATGGAGAAGCGCGGTCAGATGGAGAACACCGAGACGCTGGACGAGCGTCGCGTGATGCTAACCTGCGTGTTGCCTCTCAATGAAATTCTCGTCGACTTCAATGACAAGCTGAAGAGCATGACACGCGGATACGCGTCGATGGACTACGAGCATGCCGGCTACCAGCCGGCGCACTTGGTGAAGATGGACATGCTGATCAACGACGAACCGGTGGACGCCTTCTCGACCATCGTGCACCGCGACAAGGCGGTTGCGCGCGGTCGCGACCTAGCGGCGAAGTTGAAAGAGGTGATACCGAGACAGTTGTTCCGCGTCGCGATCCAAGCGGCGATCGGTGGCAACGTCATCGCCCGCGAGACCATCACCGCAATGCGCAAGGACGTGACCGCGAAGTGTTACGGAGGTGATATTTCTCGTAAACGCAAACTCTTGGAGAAGCAGAAAGCGGGTAAGAAGAAGATGAAGGCGATCGGTAAGATCAACATTCCACAAGAAGCCTTCATCAAGGTTCTCAAGAGTTCGAACTAAGGACGAAAGTCCCAGCAGCCACCCAAAATTTTCAGTCGTGTTCCAACCGAAACATATCAAGCAGGCAAAACTCCTTCGCAAAGGGGTTAAGAAATTCCTCCACTATAAGCGCGACCTGATCCCTGAGGAGAAGTTGGCTGATATCGAGAAGGTGGCAACCGAGTTCGATGAGGCCGTCGCGTCGAAGAACAAGGCGGAGATCGAGAAAGTGGCCAAGCGCCTGACAGGCACTTGCGAGAAAGCAGTGCCCGCCGCCTCGAACGCTGGATTGCGCGAGAATTTGGAGGTGATCTTTGTGGCGGTGGTCATCGCGGTCGGGATCCGCGCCTACGTGCTGCAACCGTTTAAAATCCCGACCGGATCGATGCAGCCGACGCTAAACGGGATTATCGCCTATCCTCAAAGCGAGACGGAATACACGGAAGAAAAACCGGGGCTGCCCGGGAAGGTTTGGGCCTCAGCTTTTGCAGGGCGAAAATACGTGAACGAGGTGATGGAGGAGGACAAGGAACTGGTGGCGGTGACCACGGGGACAAAGTTGAAATTTTTCCCCTACACGACATTCTTTTTCAGGGACGGCACGAAGCGCACGATCAAACTGCCGCTAGCGACTTTGAGGAATCCCGCTGGTG
Organism: Verrucomicrobiales bacterium; assembly: GCA_047619485.1. Classification (GTDB taxonomy): domain Bacteria; phylum Verrucomicrobiota; class Verrucomicrobiia; order Verrucomicrobiales; family DEV007; genus JBLHKE01. The sequence goes on from JBLHKE010000182.1 coordinate 6,729, forward strand.
CGAAGGGCACCGGGTTCGGATTTAATTTCACCTTCGAGTACGAGCGCAAGCGACAGAGCAGAAGGCCATTCAACGCTGGCAATACGAATGTCGAGCCACTCAGGTTACCGAAGGGGAAGGTCATCGCCCGCGGCTATGTCGACACGGGTGATCAGGTGCTGGTCGATAAAATTTCTTACCACTTCCGCCAACCGAAGCGCGGCGAAGTGTTCGTTTTCTCCACGAAGAACATCGAGGGGATCAAAGTGCCGGAAGAGCAGGGCTCGCAACACTACATCAAGCGTCTCGTCGGTGTCCCGGAGGACAAGCTAGAGGTGCGCGACGGGCAGTTGTTCGTGAATGGCAAGCGAGCTGAGGAATCGGGCATGGGTAAGGTGATGGACACCTATCCGAAGACACATCCGAAAACGCACTCGGGCTACGGTGGGGCGCATCGTTTCGATCTCACCGGCAAACGTGAGTATATCGCGATGGGCGACAACAGTTCCAACAGTGCAGACAGCCGCACCTGGGGCACCGTCCCCGAGGTCAACGTGGTCGGTCCCGCGTTTGTGGTCTACTGGCCCTTCGCACACCACTGGGGGCGCATCCGCTAAACTCCGACTCCGATGCTCACGACGCTGATGTGGCTTGGCGGAGTTTTTCTGGGGTACGCGATCTTCATGTCGCAGACCCCACTACGTAGCTATTTCTCTGATGCCTTCGGCCTCGTCCGGGAGCGTGGCAACGCGCACGTTTGGTTGCTCGCCGGGATGTTGTCTCTCGCTGGTGCCAGTTTGGATCTCTGGCGACACTATGACGGCGGAGAGGTTTTCACCTGGGGCGCGGCGCTCACTTCTCCTGAGTTGCCCGCAATAGCGAAGCAGCTACCGGCGCGTGGTGCGCGTGGTCTCGGCGATCTTTTTAGCACGGTCGCCAGTGGTGGTTCGCGCGAGATCGGTGGGGGTGCCCGCGGGGTCATGGTCGGCTGGCTGGGTGCGCTGCTCCTCGCGGCTGCGGCCTTGGTCTTACAGTATTATTCGCTCCTGTTTCTCTATGTGCGGATTTCGAGTCCCTCGAAAAAGATTCGTCTGGGGAAGCTGCTCGAGCTAGCGCTGCGGCGATTCGGGCGCACATGGCCACTGTTACCGATCTGCTGGATCGTCTGGGCGATGCCGTTTGTCGGCGGGATTTCAGTAATGGTCTTGCCTTGGTGGTGGATTGGTATCGCCAGTTTCTTCATCGTGTTCGCCTTTCTGCAGGTAGGCGTCCTTTCCGGGGAGCGAGATCTGAAAGAGGCTGTGGGGTTCAATTTCGCCTGCTGGCGGAGCGGTGGCTTGGCTGCGGGCTGGTTTATGGTGATCGCGCTGGTGAACCTGTGCGTGTTCGCGCTCGCTGAGGTGACGGTCGAGCGCTCGATCGCGGCCGGGTCGTTCCCGGGCATCGCCCTGAAGTTGGCGTTTGTATTCGGGCGTGCCTTCATTTTAGTGTGGATTCTGGGTGCTTGGTTGCTGATGTTCTGTGATCAATTCATCGGACCCAGAAAGCCACGTCCAAAATAGACTCTCGATCCCAACTCATGACTGAAGCCTCAGCTCCACAATCCGAAGACGCCGCCTCCATCACGAAGAAGAGCAAGTCGAATCTAGCGTTCGCCTTCGTCTGCATCCCCAAGGATCGCCGTGCGGACATGGTCACTTTTTACGCCTACTGCCGCCTGGTTGACGACATCGCTGACGATACCGAATTGCCGGTCGAGGAAAAACGTCGCCAGCTAGACGCGTGGCGGCAGGGGCTCCTCCACGGCTTCGACAAACCGACCTCAGTCCAGCAGGCAACGGTGGCGCTGTTTGAGAAATACAACATCGACCCGGAGCTGCCGATCGAACTGATCGATGGCATGGAGATGGACCTAGTGACCAAACGGTATGAGACCTGGTCCGAGCTCAAGCTCTATTGCTACCGGGTCGCCAGCGTGGTTGGGATCGTCAGCCAGCGCATCGTCGGGTGCCGCCAGCCGGAGAGCGTGGAATACTGGGTCGCGCTCGGGTATGCACTGCAGATGGTGAATATCATGCGGGATGTGGGCAAAGATTACGTCGATGATGATCGGATTTATCTACCTGCGGAAGAGATGGAGCGTTTCGGATACACCGAGGAGATGCTGGCGGCAGGGGTCGTCGACGAGAAGTTCGAGGCGCTGATGGAGTTTCAGTACCAGCGGGCGCAAGAGTTTTACCAGCTAGCCATCTCAAACATCACCGCACCTGATCGGGTTGCCTTGCGGGTCGGGGAAGCGATGCGGATGATCTATGCCGGTATCCTCGGCAACATGCGCCGCGACGGCTACCGGGTTTTCGATACAGATTACAAGCTGAGCAAGTTGCGGATGTTCGCGATTCTCGCCAACTGTCGACTAATGAGTTGAGCGCTCGCCCTCCGGCAACGAGAAATCCCCTGTCCCTCAAATGGGGTAGTTGACTCCGTCATTTTTTTGTTGCCGTGTTTGTCTTGCCTAATGGTTCAGGCTCATGAACTCGATCAGCGTGGCGCAGATCGTTGCGTTCGCCGTCCTGTTTTCGCAGGCGTGAAACTGGTCGATCTTGGAGAAGCCTGAAAACGTCGTCTCGCCGAATTCCAGGATCAGATCGTAGTCCGTCCTGTAGAGGTAAATTGACTGCTCGACGATCTGGAGCAATGAGGCTCCTTCCAGACTGCTCGATCACGCAGGTCGTTGTTCCCTCGTGGGTGAATTAACTCCGTAGAGGCGGTTGTCGATCGAATGCCAACGATCTTCTTCTGACTCTCGGCATTGGCGACAAAGATTTTCACGGCCGTCGTTGAGGCGCGAAACGTCCTGCTCCAACTTAGGCGCGGTCAGATTGGTTTTGATATGAATTATAATAGATTAGAAGATCGCCTATAAATCAGCGATCTAGAAGCATCTGCTTGTTTGAAGTGAATCCGTTCTCTATGGAACCAAACCCCCCCTGTCCCAGAAGTCGGGGCAGGGGGGGCTGATCGGTTCTCCCTAAGGGAGTGATGTGCTTCAGTTAGTCATACATGCTGATTCGCACCAGGCGGGCGTAGATCTTGGCCGTCGCGTCGTGCTCCTCCTGCACGTGGAATTGGGAGTTGTCGTTGTTCGAGTAGCCGTATTGGCTGGTGTCGTCGAACTCGAGGTTTAGTGCGTAATCGAGACCGTTGATGGTCACGTCTTTAGCTGAGATCGCACTGTTGTTGAACCGAATGAAGTCGGCGCTATTCCAGTCGTCGCTAGTGTTCGTTGTGGAGTTGATCGAGAAGCCGAAGTCGAACTGTGTGGATGCCCCGCCGAAGCTCAAGTCGACCGAGAAGTCGATTCCCGTGGCTTCGGTGTCCGAAGAGATGGTGCCGTTGTGGTAGAACAGCGAACCTACCTCGAAACGTTGGTTCGCGGTGACATTTTCGAATGACGAACCGGTGAAGGTCAGCGTGTTGTCCTGATTGCCGGAGCCCGCGGCGTTGCCGTAGTTGAAGGCGCTACCGCCGACCGTCTCGGTTGTTGTCTCCGTGTAACCATCTACCCAATAGCCGTCTTCCCAGGTCTGATCGTGCCAATGGCCGCCCCGGCGCTTTTCGTGCCACCAGCCACCCACCCAAGATCCGTCGACCCAAGTTTCGTCGACCCTGGTGCTGACGGTCTCGTTCACCAGGATACCTTCGTAGCTGGAGACCATGCTGTTGCCGCCCTGCGCATTGCTGAACCAACCATCGCTGTTGCCGCTGATCTCCCAGGCCGGAATCGAGTAGCCGACCTCGTTGCTCTCACTGACGTTGAACCACGGTGCGTAGTCCGCAGGTGGGTAGACGCGTGCGACGACGGTCGCCTCGATCCCGTGATTGCCCCCGACGAGCGGGTCGAAAGGTCCGGTGTAGAGCGTGCCGGTGAGCGGATTACCGTTGCCATCGTCGCCGGGGTCGGTCCCGTCGGTCGTGTAGTAGATCCGGGCATCCACGGGCATGGTGCCAGCATCGATGATTTTACCGATCGACAACAGCGTGCCGGAGACCGCGATGAGAATGCCCTCACTCGTTTCCGTAGTGGTGGTATCATCGGAGCTGTGATCGTGTGAGCTGTGGTCGTGGGAGCTGTTATCAACTGTATCGTAACCATCCCATCCGCTTGGATCATAGTCTGGGTTCTCGTGGTAAGAATCACCATCCCAGTGCCAGAACACAGTGCTTTCCCAGAGGAGGTTGCTGCTCGCAACCCCTTGCTGTCCACCGGCGCTGAGACCCGGATTGGTGGAGATGTTGCCGGCGGAGTCGATCTCGACAGCCTGGATCGTTAGCGCGCCGTTGCGCCATTCCCCGTTGCGGCCCAGCTTATTCTTCTTCACGTCTCCCGTGTTGGTCGGAATGACGCCACCCTCAGTGATCGCGTTCGTGCCAAAGTGGAAACTCAGGGAAGTTAGTTGGGTCGTACCACCGTGGCCGTCAATACTGTAAACTTCAAGCTCGCCAGTCGGAGTGTTGTCGTAGGTTCGCCCTTCAACATATTCTTCGTTCAATTTCAAGACAGCACCAGGGGACAGGTCGGCGTTTGCAACAATCAGTTTGAACTTCTTTCCAGTGGGAATGATGTCTGAGATGTTGTCGAGTTTTGAATCCAATAGATTAAAGTAGTTAATGTGGGTTACTCCATATTTGTCGTCGTACTCGTGGACGTGCCCGTCAGTTTCGCCCTTCCCGATCTTCGCGATGAAGGTGCTTGTATCGACGTCAATGTGACCACCGCTGAGGCCTTCCTCATCGTCAGAAACTGGAGGGGGCTCCGTCTCCGGTTCGACGGGCTCGACG
>JBLHKE010000183.1:0-11514 GCA_047619485.1 Verrucomicrobiales bacterium
GGAGCCGGGGGTAGCCAGATGTTCGCCTATGATATCGATGGTGATGGTGACAGCGACATCGTCAGCGCGATCCACGCACATGGCTACGGGTTGGCCTGGTTCGAGCAGCGCTCGGGCGGCGATGGAAATATCACGTTCGCATCCCACCGCATCATGGGGGCACTGCCAGACGAATCACGTTACGGGATCGCTTTCAGCCAGCTCCACGGGTTGCGGCTCGCTGATGTCGATGGCGACGGCGTCAAAGACATCGTGACCGGGAAACGCTACTTCGCGCACGGCGGCAAAGACCCGGGCGGCAGGGATACCCCTGTGATCTATTGGTTCCGCACGGTGCGCGGTGGTGGAGGCTCTGTTGATTTCGTCCCGTATCTGATCCATGACGCCTCCGGTGTGGGCACGGATGTCACCACTGGCGATGCGAATGCTGACGGGCGGCTAGACATTGTCATCGGCAACAAGAAGGGCTGCTTTGTCCATTTGCAGACTGAAGAAAAGGTGGCCGAACCGAAGCCTGTCCGACTGGCCGCCGCCCGCACCGATGGGGCGGGCGAAGGATTGTTCGAAGGGGAGGCGCTGACGGTGTTAGAACGGGTTGGATTGGTTCGCCCCCAAGATTTACGCTCGTTTGGAGCGGGGAAATGGAGTGGTAGCTCCCAGCTCTGGTGGACTGGCGCGAAGCCGGCAGACATGATCGAGTTATCGCTCCCAGTCGTTAAGGCGGGAGCCTATCGGATCGGCGTGGGAATGACGAAAGCGATCGATTATGGAATCGTGGAATTCGCCCTAGACGGTAAGGTGATCTCGAAGCCGATCGATCTCTACAATGATAGCGTGAGCCACACCGGGACGGTGGCTCTCGGTAGTGAGGTGGCGCTGGCTGCCGGCGAGCACCGGCTCTCGGTCAAGATCGTAGGCTCGAATCCGAAAGCCGAAAAATCCTACATGTTTGGGCTCGACTACGTGCTGCTCTATAAGGGAGATGAGGCTGGGCTGCTGGCGACTGACCCGCGGAGGAGGGGGGCTGGGTCAAAGTCAAGCAAGCGACCTGGCCAGAAGAAAAAAGCCGGTGGCGTGAAGGCTGGGAACGATCTCGATGCGAAGCCATTGACCCCCGCGCAGCAGCAGGCGAAATTTGTGGTTCCGGAAGGATTCGTGGTCGAACTGATCGCGAGCGAAGTGAGCGGTGTCCCAAAGCCGACTGCGATCGCATTCGATGATGCTGGACGCCTGTGGGCGACCACGGCTGTTGAGTATCCGCGGGATAAGGATTCCGGGATTTGGGAGAAGCCTGGAAGGGATCGAGTCGTGGTGATCGATGCGCCCCACCTGCCCGATCCACAGCCTGTGCGCACCTTTGCAGATGGGATGGTGATGCCGATGAGCGTGTTGCCTTTCGCTGATGGTGCGGTGGTCGCCCAAGGGCCAGAGATTTTTTTCCTTAGAGATGGGGATCAGGATGGCAGCGCCGATGGGCGCCGGGTGTTGCTCAAAGGCTTCGGTGTACAGGATACCCACACACTGCCGCACCAGCTCGTGCGCGTGCCGGGTGGGCGCATCGCGTTCTCTCAAGGTGTGTTGAATAGCGGTACGATCGCCGATGCGAGCGGCCGCCGCCACGTGTTCGATAGGACGCTGATCGCCACCATGACTCCACGGGGAACCGACCTGCAGATCATCGGTGTAGGCATGAACAACATCTGGGCGTGGGCGCAGAATCGCGTTGGTCGGGTGTTCATCCACGAGGCCAACGATTTTGGCTTAAGCCTCGTGCCGTTCGAAGAAGACAGCTCCTACCCCAGTTTCCGGAAAGCGACGATCCACCCGGAGGCGCCGATCCATCCGCAGACGGCGACGGGTCTGAATCTGGGCGGCACCGGCTTTTCAGGGATCGCGATATGCGATGATCGGGCCGGCTCTTTCCCCGCGCCGTGGCACGGTCGATACTTCGTCGCCAACCCCATCCACGGGAAGATCAATTCCGCGAGTGGGACTCTCGGTGATGATGATGTGTGGGATTTCGAAAAGCACGGCGACTTGGTGACCTGCGCCGACCCGATGTTCCGCCCGGTATGTATCACCTTCGGCCCGGATGGCTGCCTCTACATCGCAGATTGGTACAACCGGATTATCTCGCACAACGAAGTCGCCCGCGACCACCCCGGTCGCGATAAGGAGCGTGGCCGGATCTGGCGGGTGCGCCACACCGGACAGCCGCGTGCGAAAATAACCGATTTCAAAAAGATGCCGACCGCGCAGTTGCCTGCTTCGCTGAACTCTGACAGCACCTGGGAGATGCGCGCCGCGTGGCATCAGATAGGTGAACGTGGGGACACGTCGCTGATCCCCAGTTTGGTCGCAATGCTCGGCGATGGGAGGTTGCCAGCCGATGCGCGAATTCACGCCCTCTGGTCGCTCGAGGAGCTAGGGCATTTCGAAACGGAACAGTGGAAATCGTTGCTCGCCGATCCCAGCGCTGACTTGCGCCGGGAAGCTGTCCGCTCGCTGTCCACCTTGGGCGTGCCGCAAGCGGACGTCGCACCGCTTTTGCGGATGCTTGATGGCGAGGCAACGTGGGGCGTGCGCTACGAAGTGCTTCGTTACTTCCGCAGGGCAAAGGGAAATTTGCAGCCAGAGCACCTGACCTGGCTTCGGCAATGGGGCAAAGCGGTGCCTGCGAAAACCAGTAGAAATGGGGCGCTCGACGGCTCATACCAGCGCGATTTTCAGAGTTTTCTGATGATGCTGGCGGAGACAAAAACGCAGCTCCCGGTGATGGTTGGCTCGAAATGGGGTGGCGTCATTGGCACGAACCCAGCGCCAGCTGAGCCGCACGCGATTGCCGAACGGATCAAGGCGGTGAAGGCGGCCCTTCCCCATGGCGACCGCGAGCAAGGGCGCCTTCTCACTGAAGGGCTATGCCTCACCTGTCACGCTATCGGAGGTAAAGGGGTCGGTTTTGCCCCACCGTTGGATGGCTCATCGGGAAGGGATATCGACGGCTTGCTCACGGCGATCATTGATCCGGATGCGGCGATCGAGAGCGTCTTCCGCAACTTCCGAATTGAAACCAAAGACGCTACGACGTTCGAGGGCTTCAATCAGAGCGAGACCGCAGATTCTATCACCTTGCTAGTAATGGGAGGGGCAAAGCAAGTCGTCCCTATCGGGGATATCAAATCGGCCGGTTACGTGGAAGGCAAGTCTGTAATGCTGAATGTCACCGGTGGCATGGATGCTGGACAGATCGCCTCTATCATCGCGTATCTGAAGGCGGTGGAATAGGTAGATGCCTGCCAACTGGGCTAGCGCATTCGCACCCGCACGCGGGCGAACTGCCGTGACGCTGTGGCTGTGGGAAGGGGAGTGGAGTAGGTCTGAAGGGCGGTTCCGTCTCCAAGGTTCTGACTAGAGACGAAAGTTCCGCCTGGAGTCCAGCTGGATAGGTCGGTGGAGAATTCGACGATGATCTCGGCGTCGTCGGCGGCTAGGTTTTGGTGGAATGTTAGTTGAAATTCGTCGCCGGTGATTTCGATGCTAGGCTCGGAGGCGAGGCTGTAGGTGAGCAGGTCGCTGCCGGAAAACGGTTGGGTATCGGTGCTGCCCGGATTTCCCCCAATTGCCGTGCTCGTGCGCCAGTGTTGCGGGTTGTTGGGATCGATGCCGACGAAGATTAGGCTGAAGCCGCCACCATCGGCACTGGTCGGCCAGGGGGAGCTGTCGCCGTAGGTGAAGTCGGCGATTGGTGAGGTGTCCGCAGCTTCGAGCCGGACATGCTCGCCGCTATTGCGCAGGCTGCCGGTATACTCACCGGCGATGGTGGCAGTGCTGGTGGCGTAGCGCTGCCCGAAGGCAGCTTGGTTGGCGACGATGATGATGTGCCCACCCGGCGGGAGAGAGTTGCCTGCAGCTGGGAAGGTGAAGGCGATGCCGTCGGTGAAGGCGGCGCTGGTGAGGTCGATGGAGTTGTTGCCGGTGTTGGTGAGTTCGACGAACTCGAAGTCGCCGGCATCGAGGAAGCCGGCGTCGATCTCTGCCTGGCTCGGATCCGCTGGGTGGTAGTGGAGCTCGCTGATGATGGAGTTGCTGGCATCGGCGAGATCGACCGTGCTTGTATTGGTGACGGTGATGGTGTCGCTACCGACCTGTTCGCCGTGGTAGTTGAATGCGGTGAGGTTGAGCGTGTTGGCACCGGTGCCGATCGGGACGGTGATTGTCCAGCTGTCGGCGTCGATCCAGTTGACGGGGGTTGGGATGCCGTTGATTTCAATGGTGAAGACATCGACCCAGCCGTCGCCCCCGAGATCGATGGCGCTGTCGGCCTCGGAGAAATCGTTGCCGTCGTTGGTGGTGATGGTGAAGATGGAATTCGGTGGGAGAGTGCCCAGGGCGAAGTTGCCGCGACTGCTGACGTAGGAGTTGTAGCTACTGAAGCTGTCACCGGTGATCGCGCCGTAGTGGTTCGCCCAAGCCGTGCTGTAGGCGGTGTTGAAGGATGTGTTGACGATGTCCTCGATGTGGCCGTCGAAAAGGCGCCGGTACTGCGGGATACTGAACAGCTTTCTGATGGTGTTGCGGGTGGGCAGGATGGAGGTGCTCGATCCGAGGCCGAAGGCAGAGTCGAGATCCCACTGAAATACGATGACCTTCTGATCGCTTGGCCGGACGTAGTAGCGGAAGTTGTGCTCCCAGACGCGCCCGTAGGTGTCGCCGGTGGCGGTGAGAGTCGCCATGGCAAAGGTCCGCATCCACTGGTCGGCATCGATGATCGGGTCGAGGGCGTTCTTTAGTTCGGTTCCGCTGAGGTTGCCGACCGCCTGGTTGACTGCAATGATCTGCGAGTAGTCGTCGCGGCCGCGCGCACTGCGGATCTGGAAGCCCCAGCGGTAAGGTTCCTTGTCGGTGCCACGGTCGAGCAGGTCGTAGCGACCGTTGGTGTGATTGTAGGGGTTGCCGATCTTGAGACCTTCGGGTCCTCCGTTGGTACCGTTCGGGCTGTAGAGTAGTTCCTGGTTGAAGAGCGTTCCCGGCTCGCTGGCGTCCGGGAACAGTCCGTCGAAAAAGTTGTTGGTGTGTCGTGCCATCGACAGCAGGGCTGGTCCTCGATCGCTGGCCGTTGGTGTGATGGCGTAGCTGACGTCCTCGTAGAACGACCAGTAGCCGCCGCCAGCGCGGGTGAGCAGGTGCTTGGCGAACAGCTCCCGGAACGGGCGTGATCGTTCGACCGAAATCCCGGGGTGGACGCCGCGGAACAGCTGGTCGGGTTGGAAGCGGACGTTGAAGCCGTAGTGGCCGCTCTGGAATCGCCCGAAGGCGCTGGCCTTCAGGCGTAGGCCGACGTCGTAGTAGGCGGTGGTCTCATTCTCGATGACAGTGACCGGGAAGCGGTCGTTGCTCATGCGGTTGGTGTTGGCGAAGAGGAATTGGCGGTCGCTCTCCGCCATGACGACACGAAAGTTGTGGCGTGTTCCGGAGGTGTCGGCGAGGCCGTCTTGCACTTTGTAAAACGCCCCGCCGTCGGCAGCTGCGGCCGGGTAGAAGGTGGTTGCGTTGGACGTGTCGCGCGCGCGGACGTAGAAGCGCACGATGCGGCTGGCGGGTTGGCCTGGGATGGCTCCGACATAACGGATGCCATCGGGGCCGGCGGCCATCGGCGAATTCTGGAATGTGCCGCCATTAATCGAGTAGAATAATGTTAGGTTGTTGAGGCCGTTCGGATCATTCGCATCGATGGCGACGTTGACTGACTGGTTGGCATCAGGCACGACCGGGGCATGGGCGAGCGCCGTGAGGGTCGGACCAGCATTGCCAAGGGCGACTGAGTTGGCCGCCCCCGGCGTCCCCCAAATTTCTGGAGTCGCGATGTCAGTGGTGCGCTGCAAGTAGTTGAAATAGAGGCGAGTGTTGGCCTGGTTGCTACCGCTGAGGAACTTCGCGCGGAAGCTGATGCGGTAGGTGGCACCGATGCTGACCTGCTCGCTGTTGGTGAAGGTCGTCTCGAGCTTGTTGTGCTTGTCCCCGGTCGGTCCGCTGGCGATGACGTGCAGGCATTGGTTGCCGGCATCGTTGGGGTCGGTGATGACGACGGTTTTCCCGTGTGACCCGTGGGTGCCGACCGCGCGCCATTTGTCTGCGGTGCTCCCCGGGCGATCGCTTTCGAAATCGCCATTCTGGATGAATTCGGTGCTGTTGTTTTCGAGAACGCTAATGTCATCGAGCAGGAACTCGCCAGCGTCGAGCAGGCCGATGAGGAACTCGTGGTAGACGTTGTTGCCGAGACCGTCGTTCTGCGCGACCCCCTCGTAGGTGTAGGTGTTCCACTGGCTGCGGGCGGACTCGTCGCTGGCGGCCCAAGCGTTGGCGATGGCGTTGTCGGAGTCCGAGTCGATCAGTTCGAGGCTGGAGCCACCGCCGTCGGCCTTGCCGTGCCACTTGCCGCCGTCGAAGTAGCTTACGCGGTCGGCGCGATTGCCGCTATCGTCCTCGAGGGCGATGTGATCACCGCCATTGCCGAGTTTGCCAGAGTAGTCGCCGAGGATGGTCGCGGCGGGGAACTTTGCAGCGAGAGTGGTCGCGTCTTTGGTGACGACCAGGTAGGAGCCAGGGTCGATCGTAGTCCCGGCAGGGAAATTGTAACTGATACCGCCCTCGAGCTTCCACGCGCTGAGGTCGATGGTGGATGCGCCACGGTTGTAGAGCTCTAGCCACTCCTCATCGCGCTCCGAGTAAGGTGTTCTTGGTGTTCCCGGGGAGGCGATTTTGCGCAGGCTTGCGCGGATGCCGAGCACTAGATCACTGCTGCCAGTGTTGCCCTGATGGACTTCGATGGACAGGCGATTGCTGCCCTGTAAGATGTTGGGATTGTCGACCGTGAGGGTTTTTAAAGTGGCGTTGGTGACGGTAGGGCTGCCGACGGTGGTAGGTGTGACGATACCTGGGGCGATGTTGAAGCGCGCGATCTCTTCGCCGTTGAGGTAGATGACTGCGGCATCATCGATGTAGTGTTCGAAGATGATCTGGTCGACGGCGGCGGCATCGATGTAGGTGAATTCGGTCTCGAAGTAATAGGAGATCTTTGACTCTTTGGGGACGATCGTGCGGATCGGTTCGCCGAGTGAAGTGGTTTCAAAACCGAGCAATCCCGGTCCTTGCGACCAACTGACATCGTCGATGGCGTGCGCGCTGTCTTCCCAGCCGGTTGCAAGCCCGGCGGTGCCGGCGTCGAGGTTGTACCGCCAGACATGATCGAAATTCATCACGTCGAGCGTGGTGTAGGTCGGGGATGTCCCGGAGGAGGATCGCACCGGGTAGGCGTGATAGAAAATTTCGTTGATGACGATGGAATCCTCAAAAGTGAAGGAGTTGGTGCCGCCGAATGTGGCTGTGTCAGGGGTCAACCATTGGCCTGTGCCGTCCGGGCTGCGCCCTCTGAGGCGGTTGTCGGCGCGTGCGGCATCGACGAGCTCGGATTTTCCGACGGTGTAGAGGAACAAGCGATTGTTGTCATCGGGGGTGAAGCCGAGCGCTGTGGAGTCGATGCTTGTGAAGGCTCCCGGGGCGAGATTATCGTTAGGAAGGGTGTAGTCGGGGTGTGCCGGATTGGACGAGGCGATGACCATACCACCGAGCGCGATGGGGATCGCGCCGTGGTTGTGCAACTCGACCTGGAATGTCGTTGCGGTGGAGGCGCTGATCTCGTTGAAGGCGATCGCGGGAACGGGAGATTGGTTGTTGGCTGCGCTGGGGCTGCCGTTGGTCGCGGTGCTGTTGTTCCAATTCTGCGGGTGGGCGCTGCCGGTGGCTGGGTCGAGCTTTGCCAAGGTCGACCCAGAACCATCTGGGGCGAGTGGCCAAGGATAAGTATCGCCATAGCTGATTTCGTCCATGATCCGGCGACGGTCGAGCGAGTCGGTGATGGTGCCTCTCTGACCGGCTCCCGCAGTGGTGCGAAAGGCGCGGTTGTGGTTGAACAGGCGCAGTGTCTCGCCTGAGTTGGAGAGCGTGCCAGCGTAGGGGCCGAGAGCGCCGGGGTAGTTGCTTGGGGCTTTGGCGATGACCAGGTAGCTGCCCGCATCAATCACCGTCCCCTCTGGGAAATTGTAGTCGACACCACCGATGCGCCAGTTGCTGAGATCGACATCGACCGCGAGCTGGTTGTAGAGCTCGATGTACTCGAGGGCGTCGTTGTCGCCGGCCGGATGGTAGTGGATCTCGTTGAAGACGACCACGCTGTCGCGTGTGGGATTGGTGGAGCCCGGCACAGGACGTCCGACGGTGACCGTCGGGAAGCTGGTATTGCTGTTCGGGTCGGTGCCGGCGGTGATCTCATCGCCATCGCCGAAACCGTCGTCGTCGCTGTCGTTGTCGAGCGGGTCGGAGCTGTAGGTGTTGACCTCCAGGCCGTCGGTGAGGTCATCGTCGTCGGAGTCGGAGTCGTCCGGTGAGGTCTTCTCAGTCCACTCGTCCGCATCGTCCAGTCCGTCCGAATCGAAATCGCCGCTACCGTCGCGGCTCAATGTGCCGAAATAAAACATCTCCCAATTGTCGCCCATGGCGTCGTTGTCACTGTCGGTCGGGTCGCTGAGATCGACGGTGGAGTCGAAGGCGATCCCCACCAGAGAGCGGTTTTCCGCCGTGCTGACGATGTCGATCGTGATAGCTGAGCTACCGACCGAAACGTCGAATACGTGGTAGGCGACGCCGTTGCTGGGATGGTCGTAAGTCGTGTTCTTTGCTCCGCTCCCATCGTTGACGATGACGGTGTATTGCGTGCTCTGATTGTCACCTGAGGCGGTGATGACTGTCATGCGGAAAGCGTCGGAGTTCGAGCGGGTCGCGGTGAAGCGTTTGGAGCCACTGGAGTTGGCCAACACTGGTGCGCTTGTGATCGCGTTTCCCGCAGTGGGATCTTCGAGCGTTCCGAAATTCCCGTTTCCTGACCACATGCCGATGTTCGTATCGATGCTCGTGACCCCTACACCAGGCGGCAGCGCGTAGGTGTTGTTGGAGTTAGCCGCGGAGATGTCATATGGCTGGGTGTAGACACCCTCCGACTCTGCCAATCCGTAGATCACGTAGCCGCTCGTGCCGTATTGCTGATCGGCATCGAGGTTGGCACCCGTGCGCCAGTTGGCGCCTGCGGTCGAATCGACACCGACGACCGTCACCGTCGCTCTGAGGCTTGCAACAGCAAACAGCGAGAGGAGCACCGCGATGGCGCTGAGGTGGAGCTTGTTCATGATTGGGGGGAGCGGGGGAGAGTTGCCCGGAGGAGCTAACTTTGCCGATCGAATCCGCCATTTGAATATCCGGACTACTCTACGCGAACGCGATATTGCTGTCTCGTTTCACCCGCGGCCGGTGCTTCGACGACTTGTGTTGTGACGGCTGCAGGTGAGGCTGCGGCATCGATGCCTGACGAGATTTGGACCCAGCTTCCGAGATCCGTATCGACCTCTACCGCGTAGCTTTTCCCTGGAATGCTCGTCCAGGTGAGTTCGATGGAGTCGCCACCCGTGCGGCGGATGCTGGCCACCTTGAAGACGCTCTTCGGGTTGGTCGGATCGGTGCCGGTAACGTTTGCCTCTTGGCCATCCGTCTGGCCGTCGCCGTCGCTGTCCGGGTTGTTCGGGTCGGTGCCGAAATCGTCTTCGAGTTCATCGCTCAAGCCGTCGCCGTCACTGTCAGCTGCAATCGTCATGGGCACGAGGTGAAACCCGCCCAAGTTGGCCTCGACCCCACCTGAGTCGAGGGCGCCGATGATCTTGCCGTCGGTCCCGACCGTGGCGGTGAACTCGAGACCGTTCACGCCGACGGTGGTTGCGGTTTCGTCCGAGAGATCGCTGTCTCCGTCAGAATCAATGATGAAATCGATCGTCCGCCCGTAGCTGCCGTAGGCGTAGATCGCGTAGACGGAGCCTGCGGTCAGGCCGGACAACTCCCAAGTCGCGCTGGCGTCGGAATTGCCTGCATCGATAAAGAGGTAGTCATCGGTGATTGCGGAAGTTGCCTCCTCGGTGCGGTTCGCGTAGCTCCATGCAGAAAGCGTCCCGAAGATTGTGAACGTGACAGAGGTCGGCTGACCCGTCGCGTCGACCAGGGGCATGCTCGGATCTATCTCTGTGTTCGGATGGCCGACGATGTTGAAGGCGTTCCAGGCGCCGGTTGGGATACCATAGGCAAAGTCGTAGCCGCTCATGAGAATCGGGACAGTTGTAAACGCAGCGTCGGTTGGGTCTCCCTGAATGTCGACGCTGATCAGCCCCGCGGGGGGGGTGGGGGCGCTGCCGGCGTCGGTCGGGTCGGTGCTGTGGAGATTGATTTCGTCCAGATCAGAGTAGCCGTCACCATCTGTGTCCGCGCGGTTCGGGTCAGTGACTGAACCGTTCGTGCTGTCGGTCTCGACGAAATCTTCGATGGTGTCGCCGTCGGAGTCCGGGTTGTTCGGATCGGTGGGATCACCGGGGACGGCGCCAGCCACACCTCCGCTGTAGGGGTTGACGGCCCCGCTTACTTCGTCGCCGTCATCGACGTTGTCGTCGTCTGAATCGGGGTCGATGGGATCGGTTCCGTTTGCGAGTTCGCCAGCGTTGTCGAGATCGTCGTTGTCAGGGTCCTCGGTCGAATCATCGACCAGCGGGTCGAATCCAGAAGCGATGTTGTCGACCTCATATTTGTCCTGGAAGCCGTCAGAATCAGTGTCGGTCTCCGTCGGATCGGTCGAGTAGGTATTGACCTCTTCGCCGTCTTGCAGTCCATCGGCGTCGCTATCGGATCCCTTCGGATTCGTCAGGTTCTGCCATTCCTCCAAGTTGGTGAGCCCGTCGGGCTCTTCATCCACTGCTGGATCGACGATCCCGGTGTCTCCAAAATAGAATTCCTCCCAAATATCGCCGATGCCATTCTCATCGAAATCTGTTGGGTCGCTGAGATCGCCGGCAAGGCTGTCGAAGGCGATGCCAGAGAGGCTGCGGTTTTCGGCGGTGCTGGTGAGATTGATCACGATGTCGGTAGAGGCGCTGGAAACATCGAACACGTGGTAGGCGAGGCCGTTGGCGACGTGGTCGTAGCTTGAACTGGATGGGCCAGAGCCGTCGTCGACCGCCACTGTGTATTCGGTCCCCTGGTCGTCTCCCGAAGCCATCAGGATCGTGATGCGGAACGGCACGCTTGTGGCACGAGTGATGGTGAACTGTTTGGTGCCGGTCGAGTTCGCGAGCACCGGGGCGCTGGTGATCGAGTTGGCATTGCCTGGGTCCTGCATTGTCCCGAAGTTCCCGTTGCCGGACCACATGGCGATAGCGGTGTCGATCGTGCTGATCGTGATTCCGCCAGGCAGCGCGTGGGCGTTGGCGGGATTGGCCTCACTCAGGTCAAAGCCAGGTGTGTACACCGCGTCAGCCTCGTTCAATCCGTAGATGACATAGCCGGCGCTGCCGTATTCTTGGTCGGCCTCATATTGCGCGGCAGTCCGCCAGTTCGCGTCGGCAGCGGTGTCGACGCCGACGGACACAA
>JBLHKE010000184.1:0-11513 GCA_047619485.1 Verrucomicrobiales bacterium
TGTACATGATCTCAGCATACCTTCCGAAATCGGGTAGAACTACAAAATTCCAATGAAGATCTCTGCCCTAGGTCTAGAATAGTGTCAGACACTGGAAGGTTATTTCTGCCCTAGGTCTAGAATAGTGTCAGACACTGGGTCTAGAATAGTGTCAGACACTGGAAGAATAGTGTCAGACACTGGAAGGTTATTTCAGACACTGGAAGGTTATTGTCACACGCTGAAAGACAAGTTCACCGAGTTGACCGACCACGGCTACGCAGAGCTTCGAGGAAAGGGACGGGGCGCTCACATTACAACCCGCTTAAGAAATAGTCTCACTCGACGCCCGCCAACATCCTACCGATGGCATCGGCAAGCGTTCTGGCCATCTTCTTCGCTCCACTTTGATTAGGCAGGACGCCGTCATCAGCAAGGTTATCGGAAGCGCTGAATGCAGTGTGTAAATCTGCGACCAAGAGCGGTGATTTTGGCGTGGCATTGGCAGCAGCGAATTGGGATATCTTGCGATTCAGTGATTCGACCTCCTCGGGCTTGCCGCGCAGCGGGATGATCTTTGCCAGAATAATCCTCATATTTCTGTTCTTCGCTCTCAGGGTAGCTACCACCCTGCCGATGTTGCCGATGATCCCATCGGTCACCGCGGCCGCCGAGGTGCCCGCAACGATGTCCTCGCTCCCCATGTGGATGATCGCCACGTCGGGCGCATCGCCCTTCAGCAGAGCGGGCATGTTCTCTGCCAGCCATCCCGAGTCTTTGCCCCAGTGGCCTTCGTGGTCGACGTCGTATTCGTAGCTGTCTGGTTCCACCTGGTTGTCCTTGTGTTTTTCACGGCCGCCGACGAAGTCGATCAGGTTCCCGTCTCTGCGCAGCATGCCGTCGAGGTAGCGCCGGTAGGACGCGGACGAGCAGGCACCTTCGGTGATCGAATCGCCGATGAGCATGATCTTCATTGGCTCGAGCGCGCCCGCCTTCATCATTTTCGAAACCACAGGATCGATGCTCTCTGCCCAGACCCGATACCCCTCCGCGGTCAGATGGGTGCCGTCGGTGAACAGTCGCTTTTCAATGCTTCCGTCTGGCTGCAGGAACTTGTCCTGCAGGTCGAGATAGACCAGCGCGTCGTTGTCGTCGCTGAGAGCTGCATTGATGGCGTTGACCTGCTGGCACTTGTGCCACTTCGTCTGGTTAGATACCGGTAGGATTCCCATCATGATCACGCGCGTCTGTGGCAGGCGGCGGCGGAACACCTGGGCGATCGCCCTAGCGCCAGCTGCGACGTCTTGCGGAGGACAGTCGGCACCCAGATCCCAGCGGACCTTGCCGCCGTCACTCTGCTTGACAACGAAATTGTTGGTGCCACAGAGCAGCACCGCCACCTTGGGCTGTTGCCCCGCTGGAAAATCTAGGTTGCCGTGAGTCAGCCGGTAGAGCATCACCGGGGTGATGTCACCTGAGTTCCCCATGTTGATCGGTTTGTGACGAGACAACTTCTTCGTCCAAATTTCTTGCCCGGTGGCGTTGCCCAGCGACCAGTGCCAGGTGATGGAATCCCCAAAGAACACCATCTCCGCCCGATCCGTCTGGGCGACCTCGCGGTTGACTCGCTGAAATTGCCCATGCCAGTAGCCGTCGGTGATCTCCTGCGGCATCGTGGTGCTCGGCGACGCTGGGATCTGATCCCAGAAATGTGGGGCCGGAGCAGTCTCAGTTGCCGTCTGCCCACGCAAATCCGAACAGGCTAGCAGCGCCCAGATGAGCAGAGCAGTGAATGGTTTAAGAGAAATGAGTCGCGGCATGTGCGCCTAGCCTATTGGAATCCCCATTGGTCGCAAGCCTGCTTTAGGGCACCTCCGGAAACCTGCTGTGGAAATGGGGCGCAGAGAAAATTCCCGCTGGCGAGGCGATAAACGCTAAGCGATCTGTGATAGTGGGCGCTTTAGCAACGAAGACAGCGGGGATTTTATCAAGCTCCAGCCCGCATGAGGTTTTCGGAGGTGCCCTTTAGTTAGAAAAGTTTCCATCTCCGTCCGCCTGGAGCCCCATGCGAATTCATGGAAGTGCTCGGTCATTTGGTGATCGCTATTTCTGGTCCTGTTGCTCCCGCCCGACCGACTGGTTGACCGCCCGGTCGAACTCTTGGCTAAACACAGAATCAGCATCGACTTCCGAAGCCCCCGATTTCAGGTAAGGGCGCGGACGGGGGGCGAATTCACCGCCTTCCCAGTGGAGTCTCGAGAATTCCGGGATCCCACCTTGCCAGCGCTGCTTGACCGTCCCGGGCCGCAGTTTCTGTCCGGGTGTTAGGATCAGGCTCGTCGCGTAATCATAGCTGGGTAGTGACTCCCCGGAGTCCGAAACGAACTTGGCCATGGGAAGCGAGATGGAATGGGCGCCCGGCTTGTCCAAGTTCACCAGCGCGACATACTGGGTGGGTTTGCGACCGTTGTAGCCGCGCCAGCGATCGGTATCGATCACCACCGCAAGCGTTTCGGCCGGCGCAGTCGTAGCCACCTCGAAGGCGAGTGCTGCGCCCTCCGGACCGACGAATGCCGGATCGTTGATCTTGTGCGTCTCGAAGTTCCAGTGATGTCGATTGTTTGCTGCGACCAGCGACCAATCCTGCCAGCCCCTAGCGAAGTCATCGATCAGCCGCTCGCGTTTCACGCTCGGTTTCACCCCGGCCTGTCTCAACTGCTGGGGGTATGCTTTGCGGCACTCGCTGGTGACCGTCAGCAATGAACTCTCGCTGTAGCCCGCCGGCATCTTGATCTTTTCCCCGGTTTCGTAGACGACGTTGGCGAAGGCAAACAGCGGCTCGCCGAGATCGAAGATCGGACAGTCGGCCGAGAAGACATCACCGTCGCGCTCGACCTTGGCCGAGCGCCAAAAACGCACGCGGGGATCGCGATCATAACCGTAGTAGATCACCACGCGCTCCAGTTTGCTACTACCAGAGAGATCCGGCCGGACAGTGAGTCGGGGAACACCGTTCGCTGTTTTCAACTCCAGCTTGGCGTTCGCGGTTTTGGGGAACTCGAACGACTTCTTCAGGTGCGTATCGAACCAGCGGATGCGCGCCATCATGTTGTCTGCGGTGAAGCGATGGTTCATGTGTGGGGTAAACGAGGTTCGGCTCCGCGCGACATCCGGCAGCGAATTGAACCCGCGGATCACGAACTCCATGGGCGAGTTGAAATCGTTGGTGGCGCCGAGGTACATCACCGGGCAACGCACCAGTGGCCAGTAGTGTCGGCAGTCGAGGGTCTTCAGATACAGATCGCGCTCCGGTCCTGCGGCCATCCGCCGCGCCGAGCCCGGGATACCGGTGATGTCGGTGTAGAGATACCCGCTGCCGCCGACCGAGGGCGAGGCCGCTTTGATGCGTGGGTCGATCGCGGTCAGAACTGTCAATCGCCCGCCCATGCTGTGCCCCTGGAGGCCGATCCGATCGCCGTCGCACTCAGCTTGCTCCTCTAGGAAGGTGATCGCACGTCGCGCTGCGGCGGAATAGAGAATCCACGAACTGTTCCATGGATGCGGCTGCGAGTGGATCGTACCCTTGCCCGCCTCCACGCCGTTGTGATGTTTCGGATCGAGGAACCCGGCGGGGATCTCTCGCCAGTCGGTATTGGGATCGTCTGCCTGATCGATGATTTTCTCACCCCAGTTCACCGCAACCGTCGCATAGCCGCGCGCCGCGTAGAATTGCACTATTTCTTTCCGGGCAAACTGCCCACCGCCGTGAACCTGGATGATACCGGGCAAATCCTTCGCCCCTACCGGAAAGGCGTAGAAAGCGGCGACCTTGGTTTTCTTTCCAGCAAAGGTTCCGACCACGAAGCGCACGTAGCGGGTGACGATGCCCTCGGCGAGCTCTTCGCGGATCACTTCTACTTCCAGCGGCGCAGCACGGGGATCGAAATCTGCCCAGGTCTCAGTGACCGTCTGTGGGGGCTCCGCTGCGGAAATTTCTGCAATCGACAAAGCGCTCAGGTAGAGGGCGGTCGCAAGTAGCGCTGGTGTTTTTTTCATGGGGAATCGATCAAGCGAAAAACTGCTCGATCGGCCCAGCCTGGTCGAGGTGCGACAGGCCGGTGTCGAAGTCGCCGTAGTGCTCGATCGGGTTGCCGTAGGCATTGAGGATGCTGGTGTACCAGTTGCCGAGGGTCTTGTGTCCTTTTCTACCGTAGTATGGGAGGCGGATGTATTTCCCGGAAATATCCAGTTTGAGGTTGCTGCCGGCCATGACGATGAATGGGAATTCGGTACCGTGGCTGTGGTGGGTTTCGCCGCCGTCGGGGAAGTAGCATAGCACCGTGTTATCAAACATCGTCCCGTCGCCCTCTGGCACCGCCTTCAAGCGCTTCACGATCGTGTCGATCAGTGCCATGTGATGGCGGCGGAGTTTCTCGCGAACCTCCTCGGCTTTGAACACCCCGACCGGTTTACCGTGCCCCACATCGTGGAGGTTGACCCTCTCTTTCTCGATATCGGCGATCCCGGTGTAGGTCGTTCCTAGCTCATCAGCCGTGAAGGCGACGACGTTGGTCATGCCCGAGATCAGCGCTGACAGGAGGATCTCGGTGTGACCCGCCTGGCGGTCGATGGTGTTGAGGTCGTCGGCGAAATACTTGTCGTCCAGCTTCGGGACGTGTTGGCGGATGACATCGGCCATCGCGTCTACGCGCTTGTTGCGCTCGCGGATTGCCTCGATGGAGTCGGCGTAGTTTTTCACCTTCGACTTTTCGATCCCGCGCAAGTTTTCGGCGAGGCCGGACTGGTTGCCCGCGGCGAACTCCAACACCTTGCGCTCGAGTTCGTATCTGATCTGTCCGTCCTTGTCGTTGGCGACCGACTTGAACAGTTCTTGCATGGCAACTTTGGGCGAGCCGAAGGCGTAGTTAGGCTGCTGTGGACCGCGTGCCGAGAAACCTTTCTCGATCCCGTCGATGTTGCCGCGCGCGTTGCCTCCGCTGTTTGGAAAGCAGGCCAACTCGATGTGCGTCATCGGGGAGGGGAACAGCTTCGCCAACTCGAAGTCGACGGTGGCCCACTTGATTGAACTCAATCTCTGGTTCGCCTTGTAGACGCCCAGGGATGATTGGAACGAGTGGTGGCCGACGGTGCACATCTTTCCCGATAGACCCTGGAGGAGCGTCATGTTCTCCTTGTGCTCGCTCAGAGCGCCCATCCAATCCTGTAGTTCGTGTTTGCCCAGATCGACCTCGAAGGCCTCCTTGCGCTTCTCCTTCTCCAGATCTTCTTTGGCGAGCGTCGGTGGAACCATCGCCGAGGGGAACAAGCCGTTGCCCTTGTGCATGAAGATAAACCGCGTCGGCGGCTTGGCGGCGGATGGGTCAGCCAAGAGGCGGTGCGATGGCAATCCCAGGGCACCGGCGCCGAGGATGGACTGTTTTAGGAAATTTCTTCTGTTGTGCATGGGCTAATCAATTTTCTAACCACGAATGGACACCAATAGACACGAATTCTTGATCCAACGCCATTCGTGCTCATTCATGTCCATTCGTGGTGGCTATTTCTTTTCTGTAAATAAATGAATCGGAGGTCAGAAGCGCAACAACCACCGCTTTGAAGCTTCCGCCGCTCTGGAGGTATGCCTTGTCGGCGTCGATCAGTGTCTGCGAATCTGAGAGCAGCTCGTTGCGACCCATGAAATAGCGGAACGCGTGGCGGATGATCGATTGCCGTACCCGATCGGACTTGGCTAAGCGCTCGATCATGTCGATGGCGTCCTTCACCTCTCCATCGAGTTCGGGGTCGCCGGTGCCACTCAACTCGCCGGCGGTGTTCAGCGCCTTGGTCTTGTAGGTGTCGGCGCCGTCCTTGATCTTGGCCTTGGCGAGCAGGTTGTCTGGGTGCTCGAGGATTTCCTCCGGGCGATAGCGTCCGAAATCATCGAACATTTCAAAGGGCAGCCCGAGCGGGTTCATGTGCTGGTGGCATTTCCAACATGCCTGCTCGGTGGTGACGGAATCTAGCCGCTCACGCAGGGTGCTGTGCGGGTCTTCGGGAACCTGCGCGTCGACCGTGATGGGCACATCAGGCACGCGCCCGGCCAGTAGCTTTTCGCGGATCCAGCGGCCGCGGCGGACCGGGTCGGTTTCAGTGTTTTGCGAATGCGCGATCAGCCACGCTGGGTGGGTGAGTAGACCTTTGCGATGTTCAATCTTGAATGGCTGCACGCGCGGGTAATCCCAGTCGAACGAATCGATGTTGTAGCTGTTGACCCACAGCGTCAGCAGTCGGCCGAATGCGTAGTTCCAGACGGGGTGGGGATTCAGTCCTTTCTCGCGAAATTTCGTCGCGTGGGTCATGGCGATTTTCAACTCCCGCTCGCCGGTCTTGCGCCGAAACTTTTCGGCGAGGAACTCCTGATGCTGTTCTGCCACCTGCTTCGGGTTGTTCTGCCAGTCGGTGGCTTTGAGGTGATCGTAGACCTCGTTGAGCATGTCGATCTTTGCTGCAGCGTCTTCGATCGGCGCTGCAAAAAATACCTCGGTGCCTAACAAATTCTTAAACACCGCTTGGTCTCTTTTCAGGTAGTAGTCGACCAGCACGTCGGCCTCGTTGATCAGGCGGCCGGGCGTCTGGGTGTCGTTGCGGCAGGGGTTGCGGTAGTAGCCACCGCTGCGGGGCGAGTCCTTGAAGACTCGGATCGCGCCAGGGTAACCAAAAAAATCGCGGAAGAATCGCACCAGCTTGGGGTGGGAGGTTGTGAGTGACTTGGTCTGTTTCCCGTTGAGCGACGGATCGATTTGGCCTTTGTAGAAATCCTCGTCCGCGAGCAATCGCGTGACTTCGCGCTTGTAATCATCCCGGGTGAGCAAGCGCCCGCCCCCAGCCGCCTCGACCAATTGAGCATCTGGATTCCGATCGCCGAGGGCGTAGGAGATCGCGTAGCTGGCCTCGCGAGCAGATAGTTTTTTCCTGCCAAACTGATCGGCATCACCACCCCCAAACTCCAGCCGGTAGAGAAATTCCGATTCTAACAAGACCGAGACCAACATCTGTCGCAGCCCTTCGGTGTTACCTCCGAGTCCGATGGCTTCGCGGGTCAGTGTGATGTACTTCTTTAGTTCCGAATCGCTAGCTTGGCGTCGCAGCACGCAGTCGAACTGTGTCTGAATCGCTGCGTTGAGTTCATCGTCGGTGGGGGGGGGATTTTTGAGGATGACCGCCTCAAACGCTGCGGGTGAATCTTTAGGGACCCATCGATCTTTCGGATTTGGGAAGTCTCCCGATTTGAGCTCTCCATTTTTGACACGGGCCGCTCGGATCTGTTTGTGGGAGATCCATTGCGCATTGGTGAGCATCACCAGGAGGTGGCCACCATCCAAGACGGTGGTGTCGTAGTCGCGAACCCCAGAGCGTTCTGGGAGAACGAAAGGATTGGTCACTCCGTAGAAACGCCGTGTTCGATCTCTTCCCTCGAGCTTGAAGACGTCACGCACCCGCTCTTCGAAAATCTGCGGCGTGACTAGCCAGCGGCGTGCCGGGGTGAATGGCTTGTCTTTGACCTCGCCGCTGAAAAGTTGGTTGTGGTCGACGTAGTTGCCGTATTCGGGATATCGCAGTTTGTCTTCGAGTGTCGATGCATCGTGTGCCTTCAGTTCGGCCGAGACCCATTCGGTTAGCTGCTTGCGTTCTGCCGGAGCGAGCGGCTGCTTTTTCGCCGGTGGCATCTCTTTGATGTAGAGTTGTTCCTGAACCCTGTTGAGCAAGTCGAGTCGGGCGTCGAGTGGCAGGGTGCCAAGATGATCGAGGCGTATCTCGCCCTTCTGTTTGTCCGCGTCGTGGCAGCTGAAACAGTAGTTGTCGAGAATCACCTCTACTTCTGGAGGTGGGGCGGCCCATGACCATTGACTGGTCGCGAATGAGACGAACAGAATGAATGCGAAGGCTCTGATGAAGCCGCTGGGGTGGGGGAGTATCACGATTGGGTTTCGACTCAATATGTCGATCTCCGAGCGTCTACCTACGAATTCTAGTTTCACCAACTATACCCGATCGGGGGAGGCTTACTTCAGCAACTCGAGCATCGCGTCACCAAACGCCGTGCCGACTTGAGCGAAGGTCCAAGGGCTGCCGTAGTAGTGGTAGCCGCGGTCGTTGCCGAACTGGCGCCACTTGTCGATATCCTTCGCCCACCCGCCGGGACCGGTATAGACCGCGTGGGCTTCTAGATCCCAGAACTTGTCCGTCTTCACGCACACGGAGTTGGTCTTGAACTCCGGCATTTCGGGCACGGCGGCCTGCGCCTTCTTAATGTAATCGCGGGGCGATCCCTCTTTGTCGGGCGCCATTCCGTCGTGCCCCATCTGGCCGATCACAAATTTCATCTCTGGTGATTCGAATTCCTTGCGCACGTCGCGAATGAGGTTGGCCTGGTTTTTTTCGTAGCTCAACCAGCGGTCGTTGTACTGGTCGTTCCACCCTTGGAACCAGACGAAGCCTGCCATCTCGTAGCCCTGGTTCTCGTAGTTTGGAAAGCGCTCGCCGAGTTCTGCCAGGCAGCCGTGAACCTCGGTCACCATGTTGCGATAGTCTTTGCCGAATTGCTCTTTGAACTCTGCGGTGGTCACGATCGGGCGTGGCTTGAGCTGTCGTGGTTTTTTCTTCTTGTCAGCGTTTTTGTTCCCTTCAGAAACCTTTTGGTTGTAAGGGCACCTCCGAAAACCTCATGCGGGCTGGAGCTTGATAAAATCCCCGCTGTCTTCGTTGCTAAAGCCCCCACTATCACCAGATAGCTTAGCGTTTATCGCCTCGCCAGCGGGAATTTTCTCTGCGCCCCATTTCCACAGCAGGTTTCCGGAGGTGCCCGTAAGCCTCGATCTTGGCTAACTCGGCTTCGTTCCAGGCCTTGTTTTCATCGTTCTGTGCCTTTGCCTGCTGGGCGTATTCGTCGTCACTGAGCATCGAAGATGGAGGCAGAAATCCCCGCGCCAAGGCACGTCCGCCCCAGGAAGTTTTGATAATTAAGACCTGCTCGTCGAAGTGGTCGCCGACGACGTGACCGAAGTTGAACTCCGGGCCGAAGCCTTCGCGTGGTGCAGCGTAACCGACGGTGAGGTCGCTGTGTTTGCCCAGATAGTTGATCCAGACGTCACCGCGGTTGCTCCATAGGTAAGTCGGTGATTTACGTTTGTCATCGGGATCGGTGGTCTCAGCGATCTTCTTGGTGAAGGCTTCGTAGTCGCCGTCTTTGATAAAATGCGTCCAGCGCTTGCGATATTTTTCCTGCGTCACTTGCCAAGAAAGCGGTTCAGGAAATCCGCGCCCTTCCATGTTCGACTGCCCAGCGAGGATAAAGACTTTCACTTTTCCTTTGCTTGTCGAGGCGGGCCACTTGGGCGCCGCAGCAGAACTGGCTAGGGGCAAGAGGGTGGCGAGGAGCAGTAGGATTGAGATTTTCATTATTTTGGTTGGCGGGTTCTGAAAGTCGCTATTCGAGCCAGATCTATTTCCCCATTAACTCGAACAGCGATTCTGCGAACCCTTTGCCGATGCCGCCGATGATCTTGGCGGAACCTAGGTAGTGGTATTCCGCATTGGAGGCACCGTTCTCCAAGATCTGCTGCTCGCGATCACTAAACGCCGCCGTGCGTTTTTCTTCTAAAGCCGCTTTCTCTTCCTTCTTGTCGAGCTTGCCCTCCTTGACTAAGGTCTTTAGCTCGTTCTGTAGTGTCTTGTCTTTGGCGCGCAAAGTCTCGAGCTCCATGTCCCAATACTTTTCTGTCCACACGGCGGCGACGTTGCCCTTGAACTCGGGTAACTTCGCTGGTGCGGCCATCGCCTTGCGAAACTCGCCGTGGACGCCAGCGTAGCGCTGCTTTCCCTCCGAGTATTGATCGATTGGTCCACCGGCGCCCATGACGCCGATGACGAACGGTAGCTTGGGATCTTCGAGATCTTTGCGAACGTCGCGGATGAAATGGCCGAGCACCTCGCTGTAGGCGTCGTAGCCGCCCGGCGTGCCGCGCTCAGGATAGACGTCGCCAGCGACCATGTCGTTCCAACCCTGGAACCAGACGAAGCCTGCCAGCTCGTGACCTTGCTTCGCGTCGTAGCCTGGGTAGACGCGCTTGATGTCGGCGAGCACTTTCTTGACGTGTTCGATCGTGAGCCGGTAGTAGTTGCCAGTGGCTTTCGCTCTGTCTGCCTTGATCTGATTAACGTCTTTGCCCTTCTCGGTGAACTGCTTTAGCTTCTCTTTCGAGAATGGAAATGGCCCAGCACTGGGCGAGCGGAAATCGGTGTGGATACTCTTGCCGCCCCAGGCGGTCTTGATGAGCAGGATCGGTTCGTTGAGCAGCTTGTGCATGTAGATTCCAAACGTGAGCTCCGGGCCGATCTTTGGTCCGCGTTGGTCGGCACCGAATCCAGTCGTCAGTTGGCCTGTCTTCTCCTCTTCGGAGCTACCGATCGAAGAGATCCACACATCGTCGAGGACTTTCGGGCTGCCATCGGCATTGCGCATGGCCTCCAGCATGGGTGCGGTCTTCGGATCGAGGCCAATGACATCCATGGTGCGAACATGCGCGTGACCTTGCATGTTCGACTGGCCGCAGAGGACGAACACCTTGAGCGGTTTGGCGGTGGCTTGTGCGGTGATAGCCGCGAACGAGGCGACCGTGATGAGAAACAGTAAGCGGGCAGATTTTCGGATCATTGGGAAGACGCTAGCATCGGCTGGAGCGGAAACCAACCGTCACTGGTCTGACCTGGGTTGGTTAAAGTTTGGTTCTCGGTGCAACTCGGATCGGGCAGACTGCATCCCGGATGGATTCTATACCTGCGGGTATTAAGTCCTGTGAAAGATAGAATCGGAGCGAGCTCCTGATCAAGACGCCCGAGGTTCCTCGGCTTGACCTGGACTACTTGCACGCAGAAGCTCCTGCTCATGAGAATCTTGCCCTCACTCTGGTTTCTACTTTTCCTCCTCGGAGGATCCGCTCTCAGCGCTCCCAGCGAGGCGCAACTCGCCAAGTGGTTCAAGCAGTATCCGAAGGCGGATGCCAACGGCGACGGACGCCTGAGTGTCGAGGAGGCCACCGCCTACCGCGACAAGATTCAGGGCAATGGCGCGCAGAAGAAGCCGCGTGGTGTACGCACCGAATTCAAGATCGATCCGGGTTGGGATGCAGAGCGCTTTCCCGAACACGCGATGTGCTATCGCAGCCCCGAGGAACTCAAGGCGGCCTTCCCGAAGCTGGTGTCCTACAAGAAGCCCGCGGACGGTGCGTTGCGGATCGTGGGCACCGGTCACAGCTTCATGGCACCGGGATACAAAACGCTGCCCGCTATCAGTCGCTCGGCCGGGTTCGAGCAGCCGTTGCACACGCACACCGGCGGAGGCATGACCGGTAGCGCGCGCTACAAGTGGGAGCAGGAGAACGGCATCTTCCAGTTCGCTGGCAAACCTCACCCGAAACTGCTGGCGTCGATCGCCAATGCCGAGTGGGACGTGATGATGTGGGGACCATACTTCC
>JBLHKE010000185.1:0-11510 GCA_047619485.1 Verrucomicrobiales bacterium
CAGACGCACTGAAAAACCTGCTGACACTAGACGCTACCAAATGGCAGTACACCCACGGCACACGCAACGCCGAGGTGATCAGCCCTGACAATTGGGTCATCGACCAATCCCTCTTGGATCGCCCCGGGAACAGCGACATCCAGCTCGCCATGTTCCTCGACTACGGGAGCAATCCTCCCCTCTACCCCGAGTGGCAGAAGTACCTGCGCGACAACCAACCACCAACGCTAATCGTCTGGGGTAAGAACGATGTCATCTTTCCTGCCGACGGCGCCCACCCCTACAAACGCGACCTCACCAATCTTGAGTTCCACCTCTTGGACACAGGGCACTTCGCCTTGGAAGAAGACGGCGCCGACATCGCGCAGAAGATCCGCAGCTTCCTGAGCCGTCAAGTAGGTGGATCACAATCCACAAACTAGAGCAAATCCTAAAGTCTATTCCCTCCCTCGCCGCCCATGTGGCGGCGAGGGAACGGCGGAACAAGCAAAGAGATCCACCATCATGAGACCACCACTTCCACCATTCACCAACGAAACAGCCCTCGCCAAAGTGCAGGCAGCCGAAGATGGCTGGAACACGCGGAACCCCGAGAAAGTAGTCCTGGCCTACACCGAGAACACCCGTTGGCGCAATCGCTCCACCTTTCTCGACGGCCGTGATGCGGTGAGCCAGTTCCTTCAAGGAAAGTGGCAACGCGAGCTGGATTACCGCCTAAAGAAGACCCTCTGGAGCTTTACTAAGAACCGTATTTCGGTGAAGTTCGAATACGAATACCACCATGCCGATGGACAGTGGTTTCGCGCCTACGGCAACGAACAATGGGAGTTCGCAGCTGACGGCTTGATGCAGGTCCGTGAAGCCAGCATCAATGAGATGCCAATCGCAGAAACCGACCGCAAGTTCCTCTGGGAACGCCCGGCCCAATAGGGCAACATCACCCCCGACCATCACAACCAACAGAGAACCGAAGATCATGGGACAGAATTTTTCAACATTCGCCTTCACCGACAGTGTCAAAAACGCGCAGACGCACTACGGCTCGCGCAACAACTACGCAGGCCTCGAACAGGAACCTGATCGCTTCACACTCACCGACAAAGAGATCGCATTCATCGAGTCGAGGGACAGTTTCTACATGTCCACCGTCGGCGAGAATGGCTGGCCCTACATGCAGTTCCGAGGCGGCCCGATCGGCTTCTTCAAGGTCATCGGAGAGCGGACGATCGGGTTCGCCGATTTCCGCGGGAACCGTCAGTATATCAGCACTGGCAACTTGAACGCCGAGAAGAAGGCCATGCTCTTCCTCATCGACTACCCAACCCGCCAACGCGTAAAAATCTGGACGAGCTGCGAGATCAAAGATGTCGACGACGATCCCGAACTCGCAGCCCAACTGATCTCGCCTGACTACCGGGCGAAGGTCGAGCGCCTATTCGTGTTCACCATCGAAGCTTTCGATTGGAACTGCCCCCAACACATCACAAAGCGATATTCCTTGGATGAAATCAAAGAACAGTTGAGACGGGGGAATCCGAGCTTTTTAGATCTGATCCCCACCGACTAAAAAGTGCGTCAGGTTACTTTTTTGCATTCATCACTTCCTGACCAACGAAGAGCGAGGAAGAGCGGCCGTCCATTCTCCACCCTCACCTGACCGGCATGGGATGAAAAAACAATTTTCTAGGAATAATAAGAACGCTATCCCTATCCAACCTGCCCATGAATTACGAGCAAGCGTCACTAGCTACCCACGAACGCCTACGGGGAAAGATCGGCATCGCCAACAAGATGGAGCTCAAGACCCGCGATGACCTGGCCATCGCCTACACACCGGGCGTCGCCGAGCCCTGTCGGGTCATCGCCGCAGACCCGGCTGCGGCGCGGAGGCTAACGATCAAAGGCAACTCCGTCGCCGTGGTCAGCGATGGGTCGGCTGTCTTGGGGCTCGGCAACATCGGCGGGCTGGCCTCACTTCCAGTGATGGAGGGCAAGGCGATGCTCTTCAAAGAATACGCCGATATCGACGCTTGGCCGATCGTACTCGATACGCAGGATCCGGACGAAATCATCGCCACTGTGCGCCACCTCGCGCCCGGTTTTGGCGGGATCAATCTCGAAGACATCGCCGCACCACAGTGCTTCCGCATCGAGGAGGAACTGCAAGATCTCGGCATCCCGGTCTTCCACGACGACCAGCACGGCACCGCCATCGTCCTGCTCGCAGCGCTAATCAATGCGGCAAAACTCGTCGGCAAAGAGATCGCCGATCTGCGTGTGGTCATCAACGGCGCCGGCGCCGCAGGAACCGCCATCGCCCGGCTGATCCGGTGCGTAGGCCACGAGGGGAGCGCATGCGTTAGCGTTGCCGAAGTTCTCGTCTGCGACAGCAAAGGCATCGTCCACCCGGGGCGCAGCGATTTGAATGCGGAGAAGCGGGCGCTGCTCGAATACACCAACCATCGCATCCGCGCCGGAGATCTCCGCGATGCACTGGTCGATGCTGACGTCTTCATCGGAGTCAGCAAGGGCAACCTCCTCACTGGCGCCGACATCGCGCTGATGGGGAAAGATCCAATCATTCTCGCAATGGCGAACCCGGTGCCGGAAATCATGCCGGACGTCGCTCGTGCGGCCGGTGCAGCGATCGTTGGCACCGGGCGCAGTGATTTCCCAAATCAAGTGAACAATGTCCTCGTCTTCCCCGGCATCTTCCGCGGAGCGCTCGACGCCGGCGCTGCACGCATCACCTCAGCGATGAAGCTCGCCGCCGCGCGCGCGCTGGCCGAGGCGACATCGAATCCCAGCCACGACGCCATTCTCCCCTCCGTGCTCGACACCACGGTCGCCGCAAAGATCGCGGCCGCCACCGCCGCCGCCTACCAACCAAATTCATGACTGATTCCCCTACCCACTTCGACGCCATCATCATCGGCTCTGGCACCTCCGCCTACTATGCCGCCACCGGATTGTTGAAAGGCGACAAGAGCGTCGCCATCATCGACGAGCGCCCCTTCGGCGGCACCTGCGCGCTGCGCGGTTGCCAACCGAAGAAATACCTCGTCGCCAATGCAGAGGCCATCGCTTCCGCCCAGCACCTCGTCGGCAAAGGGATCGACGCCGCACCCCACACCGATTGGCCGGCGCTGCAGGCACTCAAGAACGAATTCCTCGACGGCCACTCGGAAGAAGCGCTGAAAGACTGGCAGGATGAGGGCGTCGCCACCTTCCGCCACCGCGCCACCCTCAGTGGCCCCAACGAGGTCACGCTCGACGACGGCCGCAAGCTCACCGCCGAACGCATCGTCCTCGCCACCGGCTCGTCGCCGCGCCCAACCGACATTCCTGGCTCCGAGCACCTACACACCAGCGACGACTTCCTCTCACTGCCCGAACTTCCGCGCCGCATCACCTTTGTCGGCGGCGGTTACATCTCCTTCGAGTTTGCTCACGTCGCGGCCCGCGCGGGTGCCGAGGTCACCATCTTGCACCGCTCTGCCCGCCCGCTGAACGGATTCGACCCGGACATGGTGGACGTCGTTCTGGAAGCCAGCCGCGAGGCCGGTATCAAAGTCCTTCTCGAAGAGTCCCCCACCAGCGTCGAAGCGGATGGCGATGCCTTGAAGATCAAAACCACGCGCGGCAACAACATCGCAACCGACTTCATCGTCTCCGCCACCGGACGCGTGCCGAACCTGAGCGCACTCGACAGTGACGCCGGAAACGTCGAGCACGGCAGGCGCGGAGTCGTCGTCAACGAGTTCCTTCAGAGCACGACCAACCCAGCAGTCTACGCCATCGGCGATTGTGCCTCACACGGACTCATGCTCGCCACGGTCGGCGACGACCACGGCAAGGTCGCCGCTCGCAACATCCTCGAGGACAACTCCACGCCAGTCGACCAGCGGGTCGTCCCGAGCGCCGTGTTCACCATCCCCAACCTCGCCACCGTCGGACTCACCGAAGCGCAGGCGACCGAGCAGGGTCACGACTTTCGAGTCAACCGCGGCGACACCACCGGCTGGGCTTCTTCCAAGCGCATCGGCGAAACCCACGGAGCCTACAAGGTTCTGATCGACAACACATCCGGCCTGCTACTCGGCGCGCACCTCGTCCGCCACAACGCCGCCGAAGTCATCAACACCTTCGCCCTCGCCATGGCGCACGACATCCCGGCGACGGCGCTCGCTAATTTCCTTTGGGCCTACCCTACTTCCACTTCCGATCTCAAAAACATGGTGCGCTAGCGGGGCACCGAACACCACGAACCATCCCCCTCCAGCAGCTATGCATACCACCTATACAGATCTCGAAACTTTCATGCCGCGGTTCGAGAAGTCGCCGGCGATGTCCTGCCCTTTATCGAGAACCACACCAACTACCAGGGAGAATGGCTGTTCGAACGTCTGACCGAACCGGACCGCGTCAGCTGGGTCGACGACGATGGCAACGTCTGCGCCAACCGCGCCTGGCGCGTCCAGTTTTGCAACGCCATCGGTCCCGACACGGACAAGCCCGCCGCTGACATCGGCGTCGGCGCGCGCGAGGTCGGCTACCTCGTCGGCCAATATCGCCGGCTCACACACACCTTCACCGCTGCCATGACCGGCAAAGGCATCGACTTCGGCGGCAGCGTCGGCCGCAAAGAAGCGACCGGCTACGGCACAGTCTACTTCATGCGCGAGATGTTGAACGCCGCCGGCGATAAACTGGAAGGCAAGACCGCCGTCATCTCCGGCTCGGGCAACGTCGCACGCTACTGCATCGAGAAGCTGCTCCAGCTCAAAGCCAAGCCTCTCACCGCCAGCGATAGCTCCGGGTTCGTCCACGATTCCGATGGCATCGATGAAGTGAAACTCGCTGCGGATCAACTGGGCCCTCGCCGAGATCGACGAGCGCCTGCAGGGCATCATGTGCGGCATCCACGAAAAATTCCGCACCTACGGTGAGCGCGATGGCGGCGGCACCGACTACGTCCGCGGCGCCAACATTGGCGGTTTCACCAAAGTCGCCAACGCCCTGCAAGAATGCGGTGTCGTCTAACACCCACATTTCCCCGCCGCCGACCCGACGAAGAAAATCCCTAATAGAAATTTGACCCGACCGACCGGTCGTAGTAAGCATTCAACATGCCAGCAGAAAAACCACCGAAGACCAAACGTGACGAACTCGTCGACATCGCTTCCTCGCTCTTCTACGAGCAAGGTTTTGGGGCGACCGGCATCAAACAGATCATCGATACGGCCGGGATTGCCAAAGGCACATTCTATTCCCACTTCGAGTCCAAGGAGGAGGTCGGACTCGCATGGCTCAGGAAGCGCCATAGCGTGTGGAATTCTTGGCTCCAGGCGGAGATAGAAAAGGCGAAGAGCCCGAAAGAGAAGATTCTTTCGCTCTTCGATTTTCTGGAAAAATGGATGTCGGAGAGCGAATTTCGCGGATGCGCTTTCCTCAACACGATGGCGGAAGTGCCTGATCCCGATCATTCGATGCGGCACGAAGTCGCGGCACACAAAAGTGGTTTGCGGCAGTCGATCCAAGCGCTTGCGGCACAACACTTCGCTGGAAAGTCCAGCGCCTTTGCGAAGCAAAAAGGATCCGTCATCTTCCTGCTCTTCGAGGGTGCGCTCATCGAAGCGCAGAACTTCCGCGATCCCTGGCCGATCGTCGCCGCGCGCAAGGAGGTCAAAAGCATGCTCACTGGCGGATTTTAATCTTCATTCTTTTACAACAATGGTGACCGGCCAGTCGCAACAAGATCCAAGCTTTCCTCAACTAGAGATTTGATCATGACCACACATTATTCCTTTTCGAAGGCAAGAGAGGAGTTCGAGCGAGCCTGGAACAACCCGGCTCACACCCGAATCGAACCCGAATCTGTCGATGTGATTACCATACTACACGACTATTACTCAACGAGCGAAGCGCTGCCCCTCACGAAACAGATACTTTGGGACGCGGAGGTCAAGAAGGCCTGGGACCCGGGGACATACATTCCTGGCGTTGTTAGTGAAGGCGAGGCATGGGGACGGAAGTCGCTGGAGAATGGGGAAGAGCTCCTGATGAGAGCTAGTCGGCAACGCGCCTGGGCAACAGGCGTCGACGAAGGACCGATCCTGGAAGAAGTCTATTTGAGTCCCGGGGAGCAATCGGTTCTCTTCTTCGGCAGAGCGGAGCTTTCGAAGGACGCCGGCCCGGATCTTCGGGCCAGCACCCATCAGCCGCTGTTTCACGTAGAACACGCCGTCAGGGGAACGGACTCACATCCCCTGAATCTGTGGCGCATCGTGCACTTAACCGCAAAGAAGGACGACTCGCTCATCGAGCGCCAGATGATGGAAACGGGCACTCCAGAGTGGCTCCGAAGGTTCATCGCGATCTACGTCGAAACGGATCTTGGGATCAAGCTGACCCCTCGGTAGAGAAGTGATCGCCAGAAGCGAAAAGCGAGATGACCTTCGACAGCGATTTCGGCCAAGCCGGCTATTCCGAGACGAAACCGTTGGAGCCTGCGCTCGAAAAAGTGCTCGAAGACCTTAAGTGGAGTGAGCACTTGGTTCTGACGACGCCGATGTGGTGGGGCGGCCTGCCGGCGAAGCTGAAGGGGATGATCGACCGCGCGTTCCTACCAGGACGTGTCTTTGACACACGTGTCATGAAAGCCGGATTACCCAGCCCCTTGCTGAAAGGGCGGAGCGCACGGGTGATACTCACATCCGACACCCCGGGATGGGTCATGCGCTTTATCTACAAGAACGCGCTTGTCGGGCAGCTCCGGAAACAAATCCTCAGTTTCGTCGGGATCAAGCCCGCGAGGATCACACATTTTTCCGGAGCCAGCCATGCGAAGCCAATTGTCGTAGATCGCTGGATCGAGAGTGTCAGAAAGATCGGCGCCACCGGCGCATAGCAAAGCCAGACAACCCCATTGCAATGACACCTCTCGAGACCATTCAGAAACTATACGCATCCTTCGGCGAGCGTGATTTCCGCGCCTTCCGGGAGCTGTGTTCTCCCACCGTCCAATGGCTTCAGAACCCCGGCTTTCCTGGAGGTGCCATCTATGACGGCGCGGACGCCATCATCAAGGGCGTGTTTGAACGCAACGACGCCCTGTGGAAAGATTTTCGCTTCGAGCTGGAGTCGATGCATGAGGCTGGCGATGTCGTCATCGTCACCGGCCATTACACCGGCAAAAACTCTGCCACTAATGTACCGTTTCGAGCATCGGTCGCCCATATCTACGACGTCGCCGATGGCGCGGTTCAACGGTTCCGCATGTTCGCCGATACCCACACACTTCACCAATCGCTCTCTTCTGGCCAACCCTAACAAACTCTCAACTCAACAATGACTGATTTTAAAATGCGCCGCGCCGGACTCCTGTTCGGCTCCTTCTCCGCCGAAGCGCTTTCGCTCGGTGTGCACTGGATCTACGATCCCGACGAACTCGCTCAGAGACACGGGCGGGTGATTGACTACAAAGCGCCAGGTGCGAATTCCTATCATCCCCACAAACAAGCGGGCGATCAGGGCCACGTCGGCGATCAAGCCCTGCGCTTGCAGGATTTTCTCCAACGCGAGCAGCGCTGGGATGCCGCCTCCTTCATGGACGACTGGATCGCCATGTGGCCGACCTATAATGACTACGTCGACAAAGCCACCAAGACGACCCTGGCAAACGTTCAGAACGGAACCGGCACGACCGACGCGGGCAGCGAATCGGATGAACTTGCCGGCCCTGCCCGGATCGCGCCCCTAGTCGCGTTTCTAGCAGACGCGCCGGAGGACGAAGTGGTACAGGCAGCCGTCGAGCAAACCAAGCTGACTCATCGCTCTGCCGAAGCCGAGGAAGCCGCGACCTTCCTAGCCACAGCCAGCTACCGCATCCTACATGGGGGAAGCTTGGAAGACACGATCCGCGAAACTGCTCCTGACTGGACTCTGAAAGCTGCCGACACGGCCTTGCCGCTCCACGCGGTGGAAGCCATTGCTGAACTTGGCCCGGCCTGCGCCATTCCATCCGCCCTGCCCTCAGTCATCTACCTGGCACTAAAGCACAGAGACAACACCGAGACCGCCTTCATTGAGAACGCGATGGCGGGCGGCGATAACTGCGCTCGCGGATTGGCTCTCGGCCTAATCGTCGGCGCGGCCAACGGTCTCGACGCCATCCCAGAACGTTGGCGTAATGAGTTGCGAGCCGCCACCAGACTCACGGCCTCACAATAATTTAACAGCCTGTCGGGCTTAGAGGGTTCGAGCAAAACCTTTTAGAATTCCGATCCAGATCCGCTCGCTGGGGTGGATTTGAATGGATTCAATGACGAATCAGCGCCCGCGCGGCCGATTCAGCAGGCGCTTGATCTCGTCCGTCGCCTCCGGGTGATCCACCGCCTGGTGATCGCTGGGAATGATCTTCTCCGTGTCAGCACCCTCCAGATGGCTACTCCAATATTCGACCGTCCCATCAGACGAATCGTCGAGCAGTCCCTCCAGGCCACGGTTGCCGATGATGCTATGCACCTTGACCGGGTGGCTATCGGGGATCCCCGCCAGAATCTTCAAGGTCGGTTGCTCCGGCGAGAGTGCGTGGACGCTGTCGAGCTTCCCAGAACCCAGCTCCTCGTACTGCGGGGTGAACGCCCCAGGGTTGGCTGCTGAAATTCTCCCGTAGAACTCAGCGAACTTGTTCGGCGGGCGCACCAGCCATTGCGCCAAGCGCCCACGCCTGCTGTAGGAATCGGCGCTACCGAGATGGGGGACAGCAATGTAGATGACGCGCTTCACGTGTGTCTCTGGCTCCCAGAAGAAAGCTTGTCGCAACGAATCGCGATCCTTGTCGCTGAGATCCAAGGATTCGATCGACCTGGTGAAGGCCGCGTCCCAAAACACGTCGCCGGGACGGGTCAGCAAGCTGCGGGTCACGATCCCCCCCATGCTGTGTGCGATCACCGTGGTGGACCGCATCGCCGGGTCACGCCCATCCGGATCCAATAGGGCGCGAACCTCCCGCAGCTGCTTGCGCAGGATACGCCCGGAGTAGAGCGCGGGCGCCGAGGTGTTGTAGAGGTAGTGCCAAATCTGGTAGCGCTGGCGGATCGAGTCATCACTCCATAGCTCGTTGCTCAGCCGGGCCCAGACTAGCGGCGTATCGAACAACCCGTGGATCAGGATCAGCGGCTCCTTGTTAGGGTCGTAGGGTTCCATCAGGTAGAGCTGTGGATCGCGTTTCGGCTCTCGCCTCAGGGGATCGAGCACCTTGAGGCGAATCAGCTCACGCGAGCGCGACAGGACCGCCGCCCAAGGGACAGTGAAATCGGCCGCCAGTGGCTGGGTCTCACCATCGATCGTGAAGTCATCCCTCTGCAGCGGGCATAGCAACTGAATCTCGACCTGCCGGATACCTTCGACCTCCTCCTCCGAACCGATCACCGCTGTTAGCGGGCGGCTGATGCCCTCCGGTGGGTAAAAGGTTTCGATCGGTTCACGCTTCTCGTTCGCACGGAATGCCACCAGCGGGGTGCCGATCCCACCACGGCGGTGATGTTTGATTTTCTTCACACGATAGTCAGCGGCAGGGCTGATCGAATCGAAGTAGCTCAGCGGGTAACTGCCGTGGTGACCGCTGACAAACCGGATCTGGTAGGTTACGCCCTCCGCACGGATGTGCCCCTCGCTGGTGCCCGGAAGTTGGCGTTTCCACTCTTCGACAAAGCTGCCGAGAGCGTGCACCGATTCCTTTCCCCCACCCTTCTCGAGCGCGAGTTCGAGCAGCTCGCCAAGCGAAGGATTCCTCAATGAGAGATCGCTAGTCGATTGCCGCACGACCCGCCGAAGATCTGCAGGCACGACAGCACAAGAGCTGACGAGAATAAATGCCAGCGCGAGCAGAGCCCCCCTGGATATGGTCGAATGATTCACCGCGGCAGGATACACCAAAACCTGCCGGCCGCACCTCCGTCACGCCTCCAAATGGCTAAGTCCCTGAACCGCAGCGATTTTCGATCTGTACCGACATGTATCAAATTTTGTGAAACATGGATTCCTAGGTGATGCCCTTGATCAAGGAGCTTGGGGCGTCTCGCCGCGAGTTTTTAGTGACGGGGCTAGACGCCCCAAGTTCCTTGGTCTCAACCCTTGCGTGCAATAATCACAAATCGTAGTGCGCAGCAGTATAGACTCTACAAGCGCTCCACGATCCCAGACCATCTGGGAGTCGATCCCCTAGCGATCCCCGCGCTGATCGATCCGACAATCTGGGTCGATCGCCACCGCCTCGCCGGTCTCTCCCACCGGATGGGTAAATAGGTAGCGCCAAACCGGTTCGTGCACAAAACTCCCGTCGACGTTCTTTCCGGACGCACCGCCTGGCGTGACCATCGAGTGGGCGCGCTTGGAATCCTTCTTCACATCGAAATCAGTCATCAGCCGCCGCGAGTTTTGGTAGGGTGCCGTGACCTGATCGACGTTCACCACCGGACCATATTGCGACAGCCCTAGCATCTGCCACGAGCGGCAATAGTGATCGCCGACCCACCCGCTATCGAGCACGTGGGAGAAGCCGAAATAACGATTCGCTGGCGTCGCGGAAGGCAGGCGCTGCCAGGTCTCAAACTGATCGCGCGGACCACAGAACATGACGACCCGCGCCACCTTCTGATGTTTCGCAAAGCGTGCCGCGGTCGTCGATCCGTGCGAAGCCCCGGCGATGATGACCTTCTCCCAGTCGAGGCCGGCGCCGTCCTTGCTGATGAATTGCCCCCACTTTCCCTGCGGGTTCTCTTTAGCGAGCCACTTCACGAACTGGAACGCGCGCTCTTGCATCCCATCGGGTTTTGGGATCTCTACCAGCGGGCTGTGGTCCTCGCCAGTCGCCGCCTCCAGCCGCACCTCACCGAGCCCAGTTCCCTCGCCAACCTTCTTGCTGATCTGGGAGAACCACCCGTTCGCATAATGGACTTGGATACTGTGCAGACCGTAGCTCGCTGTCCGATCAAACAACTCCCGGCGGTAACTCATCAGCCAGATCACCAGCTTCCCCTGCTGAGCAACCCGCGTATCGACGAACGCATGCTGAAGGTCTTTCGGCTTACCATCCTTATCGGCAAAAACAAAATTGATCTGTGGGTGGGGCTTCGCCCGCGGATCGATCTCGCTCGCCCGTTTTTTAATCACATAGTGCTGCGACTCAGGGGCTGCGACAGCGACGGAGAGAGAGATCGAAAAGACGGCTAGGAAATACTTCATCGCAGCCAAAGAACCACCCACCGACAGGATTGCAAACCCGGACACCAACGATCACCACCTCGCACGAGACCGATGTGATCACATCACCTCCCCATCGCCCGGTGGCCGCTCGTCCAGCATTCAGTGTCTGCCACTAATAGCTCTGCTCGCGACAAGGCTCACGCACAGAAGTTCGAACTCCGTCACCGCAAGGGGGCGAACTCCCCCCTTGCAGTCCGGAAATACATTCTTGGCAGCTTCACATATTTCAAATTAGTCGC
>JBLHKE010000186.1:0-11491 GCA_047619485.1 Verrucomicrobiales bacterium
CGATCGCGAGCAAGATGAAACAGGATCTCCTCATGACGAACCGCCGCCATCCACGATTCATTTTTTCCTTACTCATCCCCTGGTGTGACGCCGAGGATAATATCGAATCTCGCCTCGAGCTCCTTGATCTTCGATCCCTGCATCGGACTAAATGCTACGACGATCGAATCGCGCGCGGCCGGATCCTTCACGCGGCGCAACAAGCCGTCCTTCGCGTTTAACGCCTCGCCTTTGATGTAGCATTGCGTCGTCAGCAGGCGCTTGCCCTTGTGGCTGACGATCACGTGAATGTGCGGCGTGCGCCCCGGATACGGCGCAGGTTTCACCGTGCGGAAATAGTAACGCCCCTTCGAGTCGGTGAGGAAACGACCATAGCTCTGGAAGTTCTCGTCCTTGCCCTCGCGCTTATCTTTGCTGTGCAGGTAGACGCCTTTCGCACCGACTTGCCAGATCTCAACTTTCGCATTGCGCAGCGGGTTGCCCTTGATGTCGGTCACCTTGCCAGAAAGGTGCGTAATCTCCCCCACCGCCGGCGTGATCGAATCGTTGATGACTAGCAAGTCATTGTCAGTATCCAGCGGGAGCTTGTCTGGGTAGAACGGCCCCTCAACCTGTTTTGCCGTCGGCGTGAGCGCTTCGGCGAACACGCCTGGAACCATGTAGGCAGCCGCCCCAAAAGCGAAACCGTTGATGAACTTACGACGCGAGACAAACGGCTGGTGGTGACGGTTCAGATAGATCATCGTTAAACCTACACGGCGATTCACCTGCCGCGCAAGTGTGACAAAACGTTCATCCTTCCTACCCAAGTCGACGGCCATGGGGACTGGGCTCCAGCCTCGATCGTCCGTAGATTCGATTTTAAGATCGAAGTTACCGCCTCACCTACGAGCCCGCATAGATCTTCGCCACCTCATCTGCGATAACCCCAATCCCTTCACGCACCACTGCCTCCGGCTGGGTGAAGGTCATGCGGATGCACTCGTGGCGGTGCGCCCAATCTGGATCATGCAGTCCGAAGAAGAAATACTCGCCCGGCACCACCAGCACGCTGTGTTGCTTCAAGCGCTCATACAGAACCTGCGTCGTCACCGGTAAATCCTTGAACCACAGCCAGAGGAAAAACGCCCCCTCGCTCGCGTGGTAACCGTAGGGCAGACTGTCGTCAAAGCTCTCGCGCACCAGTTCGATCGCCTGCTTCGAACGCTCCTCGTAGTAAGGCCGGATCACATCGCGACTCATGCGGATGATCTCGCCGTTCTCGATCAGCGGCCGCACCAGCGCCTGCCCGACGTTGTTGTTCGCTAGGCCGACCACTGCGTTCATCACCGAGAGCGCATGGATCACATCTTCGTGTGCCACCACGATGCCGGTGCGGCAACCAGGCAGCCCCAATTTCGAGAGGCTCATCGTCAGGATGATGCCCTCATCCCAGACCGGGTTCACCTCTTGGAAGATCGCATTGGGAAACGGCGTTCCGTAGGCGTTGTCGATGATCAGCGGGATCCCCTTCTCGTTGGCGATAGCGCGTAGCTTTTCGATCTCGCCATCGGTGAGGACATTGCCACTCGGATTGGTCGGCCGCGAAACACAGATCGCTGCGATGTCGTCACCCACGTCGAGGTTCTCGAAGTCGACCCGGTATTTGAACGTGTGCTCGTCGATCTGCTCGATCTTCGGACGTCGCGTGTCGAACAGATCCTCGCCCATGCCCTGGTTCGCGTAACCGATGTACTCTGGCGCAAGCGGCAGGAGGATACGCTTCTTCTTTCCGCCAGCGCACTCTCCGGCGAGCATATTGAAGAGAAAAAAGAACGCCGTTTGCCCACCGTTGGTGATCGCGAGGTTCGATGGTTTCACGTCCCAACCGTTCTCGCGGTTCAGCAGATCCGCCAAGGCCTCCAGAAAAGCGGGGCTGCCTTGTGGCCCATCGTAGTTGGCGAGCATGCGGTCAAATTCAGCCCCCTCGTCCAACAACGCCTGCATCCGCCCGCGCCAGATGCCTTGGATCTCTGGAATATGCCCGGGGTTGCCCCCACCCATCATGCGCATCTCAGGATTCTTGGTCAGCGCATCACCGAGGTTCGCCATTAGTTCAAAAATCCCCGAGCCAGAACGCATGCGGTCGCCGAAGGTAGAGAAGGAAATATCCATGGCCTTCCATCGCGACAGCTGGCCCCGATTCAAGTTGGTTTTCATCCAAGGAGCATGGGGCGACTCGTCCCGTCTCACCAACTCGGGGCGAGACACCCCAAGCTCCTTGTCAAACACCACGCACCTGCTCCACACTTTCGCCATAAAACGATTCGCCCTCGCCATCTTTCTCCTCGCATGCCCTCAACTTCACGCCAAGGACGTCGCCGCCGTAAAACCCGAATCCGTCGGCATGTCCTCCGTCAAGCTCGCGGAGATTGCCGCGAGCACGCAGGCGCTCGTGACAAGCAAGGGCAAGGTCGTCGACTCCCACGCCTGTGGCCTGCGCGATGTCGACAGCGGCAAACCGATGCAGCGCGAGACGATCTTCCGCATCTACTCGATGAGCAAGGCGATCACCACCACCACGACGATGCAGCGGTTCGAACAGGGGCAAATCTACGATGCGTTTGAAAAGTAATTGCAGAAATTATGAGCAGTGCGAAAAATCACCATGCAAAAGATCCTCATTACGGGCGCTGGCGGATTCATTGGCAGCCACACTACAGACACGCTGCTAGCTGCGGGCAAGCAAGTCATCGGTATCGATAACTTTTCGACCGGCAATCGTGACAATCTGAGCGAGGCGGGAAAGAATCCCCTGTTCACCCTGATCGAGGGCGACATCACCGAGCCCGGCTTGATGGGAAAAATGGTCGCGGAGCACCAGCCGGACTCCATCATTCACCTCGCCGCCTTGGTCAGCGTGCCTGCCGGCGAAGAGGATCCGGGGAAGAATTTTCACCTCAACGTTATCGCGACACAAATGGTCGCGGAGGCCGCTCGTAATAGCGGGGTGAAACGCACCGTGTTCGCCTCGTCGGCAGCCGTCTACGGAAACTCGATCGCCCTGCCGCTGGCTGAATCAGGATCGACAGTTCCCATCAGCCAGTATGGAGCAGCGAAGTTGATGTCAGAGCAACTCCTCCAAGCCTACGCCACCTCGTATGGAATCTCGTCGATCTGCTTTCGCTTTTTCAATGTATATGGCCCGCGGCAGGACCCGAAATCCCCCTACTCTGGTGTGGTGAGCATCTTCGCCGAGAGATACATCTCCGGAGCCGGAGCAACCGTGTTCGGCGATGGCGAACAGAGCCGCGACTTCATTTTCGTCAAAGACCTAGCGAAGGCGCTCTCGGCAGCCGCGACCGACCCCACGCAAACCGACGGCATCTACAACCTCTGCACCGGAAAATCCAGCACCCTGTTAGACCTGATCGATATTCTGGCAGAAGCCTACCCGGAAGTCCCAGCGGCCAAGTTCGCAGAAGATCGGGCCGGCGATATCAAGCACTCACTCGGCAAGCCAGACGCCGCGCGCGAGCTTCTGGCCTTCGAGGCGAGCACACCGTTCAGTGATGGCATTCGCGCACTGTTAGATTCGCTGGCATAGCCGCGACATTACTTCGATCTGCAATTCGAAGTAGTGGTTCGTAAACGGTTAAGTGCGAGCCACGATCTGCTCAGCACGACGGCTTCGGTTTTGAAATCGAAGTTACGAAAAACCTGCTCATTCGCCGCCAACCACCCGCACCAATTCGATTCCACCGAGAATGGTTTCACCAACCTCCGGCGACAAGCTGATCCGCAGCAAACCGTCTGAAATTTTGGCCGCAGGCACTTCCAGCACAACGCCTTTGAAGCCGCCTCCAGCTTTGGCCAATGGCGAAAAATTCGACTCGATGCCAACACCTTGGACGGAAATTCCAAACTTCCGTTCTGCGTCTTCCAGTTCGGCAAACAACAACCGAACCGCGTAGTTGCCGTTCTTCAAGCCGCGAACCGTCACCTCCCTAGCACCAATCAAAGCGGATCCTGTAACCCACGGCCACACCTCGGCGGATCCATCTTCAATCCAGAGCGAGTGCCTGTAATCGTAGCGGATCTGATCAGCGGGAGCGACCTCTACCTGAATTTGGGGCGACGGCCCACCAACATTGGGAAAGTCGAGCCACAGCGTTCCATCATCGGTCATCCGATCGCCCGGAGCTCCAAAATTAATTCCCACCCGCTCAATTTTCCCACCGAGCGACGCGGCGGACACATCGCCCCAAGATGACCACTGCTCGTGGATCTTCGGCATGCTAACCAAGGCGAGTGCAGTGGGCAACGGGTAACTACAGGTGCAGCCCTCGAAAAAATATGGCACGTTCAGAACCCCGTTCGCGGGGATGATGCTATTGGTACAACCGGAGCGCGGACCACTGAGATTGATCGTCCCGCTCTCGAGACGCTTGTCGTAAAACGCCGCAGTTCCTGAGCGCATCGAGTAGAGGTTGCCGTAGTCAAAGCCACCGTCGCAGCCATAGCTTTTTGGAAAGGTGCGCGGCTCTTCGATTCCTGTTAGCGGGTTTTTCCTGACACCGACCGTAGGCTGCTCAGGTTTCCAGGCGTCCTTCTGGTTCGGTGGACGATACTGGCTCGGCTGCACGGTTGTCAGGTCGAACTCGCTCAGCTCCGCACTCAACATCGGGATCTCGGACTTGGTCAAAATCCGACCGGTGTAGACATCGGAATAGACCACCGGCTTGAGGAGGTAATCGACTTCA
Source organism: Verrucomicrobiales bacterium (assembly GCA_047619485.1). GTDB lineage: Bacteria > Verrucomicrobiota > Verrucomicrobiia > Verrucomicrobiales > DEV007 > JBLHKE01. The sequence continues at coordinate 4,743 of JBLHKE010000186.1, forward strand.
TTCGTCCGGGTTGATGCGTCTAGCCATTTCTTGTCGGAAGAAATCATCACGCCGTCGACGAAACGCGGTTGCGGCGAGCGTTTGAAGTGCCCGAGCGTGTCGTCGAACCACAACACCCCGAGAGGCGCACGCACCAGTTGGTCGGCACTCTCCTGCCACCCACCGGTGTAATCAGTGCTACCGGGCAGCTCGCTGCGCGTGAGCATGTGCGGCTTGCCGCTAGGGTCTGGTATGAATCCAAGCAGGCCGAGTCCGTCGCCAACGATCTGACCTTCCGGCAGAACCAATACCCCTCCAAATGGACGTACTGAATTGGCGATACGTCGCAAGTTTTCGTCGTCTAACGGGGTCTTGACCACGATGATATCAGCGATGTAGGGCGGCAGTTCGTAAGTCGACGGATCCCCATTCCGGATCGCGATTCTATGCCCGTAGAGATCGCCTTCGAGAAGAGACTTCTGGCTCGCTTTGATCTGCTCAGCAGAAGTTGCGATGGCAAGCACCCCGAAGTCGGACAGAGCTGCGATCGTCTCCAGATACGAGGTCTCAGGCAGGCCGATAAATACCACTAGCCCATGGCTTTTGCCCGTTTCGTTCAGCAGCGACATCGCCCCGGCGTGAGAATCGCCTGTTGGCTTCGGCGCGTGCGCGTGGACGACCACTTCACGCTTCTCGGTTCCGAGACAGTGGATTTCACCCGACTCGGTGACGACGAACAGCTTTTCATCTGCAACTAACATCGAATGAATTTTTCCGCTCACGCCTGGGATCGCATCGTTGAAGCTGAGCCTCCGTCCGCCGGCTGATACCGCTGCACGCACACCGGATTTCCCTTCGAGTTTGAGATCGTCCTCATGGCGCTTCTGGTTCACCGATCGCTCGTAGAGCAGCTCGCGTTTGATCGCCACCTCGCTAGCGGGCAAGAGCCCCAACTTCGACTCACCGGGATCGCCGCCGGTCGCGACGAACCAGCCGCCGGGTTTGCGACCAGCGGATGGAAGTTTGAAGTCGAGCAGCTTGCCCGACCCGAGATCGAATTTGGCGGGATACGCCGAGCTGCTCGGCACGATCAGTTCATCGCCATTGATCAACAAGTAACCTTGGGGAGCCAGCCCGCCGAAGGCGACGGCGTTGTGTGGGTGAACACCATAGATGTAACCGCAGTCATCGTTCAACCACACGACCTCGCCGCTGTTCGCATCGAGCGCGTAGACAAAAACTCCCTCGAAGGACCAGACCCCCGCCGCGAAGTAGATGCGTCCATCACGTAGCACCGGACCGCCGCGCACGGGCCAGGTCGAGATCACCCTGCGGTTGCCGAACACCTGCCGCTCCGAGGGCACTGCCTGAAATTTCCAGCGCAAGCTGCCGTCTTCCACATTCAGACAGTAGAAATAGCCGTCGTCTGATCCAAAATACACAGCCCCCTCCCACGCGACCGGCGCAAAGCGGATCGGCCCTCCGCTGACGAAGCGCCAGAGCAACTCGCCAGTGTCGGTGTCGAGGGCGATCATGCAATCATCCCGCGACGATCCGATGAACATGCGCTTGCCGAGAACCACTGGCTCGTAGCCCCGATCGAACTGCAAACGCACATCGCGAAACGCAGATTGCAGTTGGGGGAGCGAACGCGTCCATTGGACGTGCAGTTCTTCATGGGCAGCCAGCGCTTCCACCGAAGCGCCAGTTCGCCCCGCGTCGCAGCGCCACTGCGGCCAGTCGCCCGCTGCGCAAAATGACGACGCCAGAAGGCTAGCAGCTAGAATTGATAGTCGGAGATCCATGCGGAAGCTTGCAATGTGGTTCGCCCTGAGTCCAGCATTGACACAAGTATTGCAAAACGGGTTCATCCTGCAAGGATTCGGACACCCACGATCTCTCATCATGATGCACACAATCCCCAGACTGTTCTCCTCGATCTTTCTTTTCGGCATCAGCGCCGCAACTGCGCTGGCAGAAGATGCCCCCGGCGTCTCGAAAATCATCTCCAGCGAAGAAACCAAGCAGCTCAAGGCCATCCGCGATGGGATCGGTGAGATCAAGGGGCTCGACCAGCTCTACCAGGATCGGAAACATCCGAACGGGCTTCCCTACCACATCTATATTCCAAAACAGCTCAAGGCCGGAGTGAGCTACCCGCTGGTGACCTTCCTCCACGGGCACACTGATCTGACCATCGATACACACAAGGGTTTCCCTAAGGGAGTCTGGTCATTGCCAGAAATCCAGCAAGCGCATCCACACATCCTGTTTGTCCCACGACACCGCAATGAGAAGGACCACTGGGCTAAGGACGAATACCGCGCGATGACGCTACAGGCTCTCGACGATTTCATCGTGGAGCTGAATGACGATCCGGAGACGGCAAACATCGACGTCGACCGACTCTACCTGACGGGCTTCTCTCGCGGTGGCCAAGGGACCTGGAACTTTATCCGTTCTTTCCCCAATAAATTCGCGGCTGCCATTCCGCTTTCGGGCTTTTCTCACGGCCCACAAAACTCGGCAGAGGCCGAGGACATCAAACACATTCCGACCTGGATTTTCAACGGCGATGGCGATCGCGGCGTCCAGGGATCACGCATCAGCTTCAAAGCGCTCCACGAGGCCGGCGCTTCCGATGTCCGCTACCACGAATACCAATCACAGGGCCACGTGATCGACGATTTCGCGTATTTCACCCCCGGGTTCATGGACTGGCTGTTCGCTCAGAAAAAACTCAGCCAACTACAGATTGCGCGGATTTTTTCTGATCACGCGGTTCTACAACAAGGTGTCCAAATCCCAATCTGGGGTCAGGCTGAACCCGGAGCGCGGGTGACGGTTGCGTTCGCCGGACAGAGCAAGGCCACTACCGCTGGCGACGACGGTGCGTGGAGTTTGGAACTCGCCGCGTTGCAGACTCACTCGACGGGCAATCGGATGACCGTGACCTCCGGAGGGAGCAAACTCGAGATCCGCGATCTCCTCGTCGGCGAGGTGTGGTATGCTAGCGGGCAGTCCAACATGCAGATGACTCTCGCCGCGTGCGCAAAGCGGCTCGAAGTGGTGGGCGAGGTCGTCGCTGCCTCTAATTCTCGGCTGATCCGCACCGTTCGGATCGACAATCCGGATACCGAACATGAGCTCGACGAGCTGCCGGCCGCGGTCGCTTGGCAAATCGACACTGCGGAAAATCGCCGCGGCCAATCGGCGGCCGCGTTCTTCTTCGCACGGGAACTGCACGACGCGTTGGATGTTCCAATCGGCATCATCGAGAGCTCTTGGGGCGGCAAGCCGATCGAGGGTTTCATCCCACGCCAGGAGTTCGAGAATCGGGGGAAACTCAAACCGATCCTCGACTTGGCAGATGCTGGAGATTTCGAGAAATTGAAACAGATCGAGGGTGGCGTCATCATCCGCAATACCGCGGGCAGACCGGGTCGAATTTTCCATTCTAGGATAGCTCCGATCGCGCCCTACGCCGTGAAAGGATTTATCTGGTATCAGGGCGAATCCAATGCCGGCACGGGCGAAGACCCGCGCAACTACCGCCACAAGATGGAGGCGCTAGTCGCCGGCTGGCGCCTTGCTTGGAAGCGTCCCGAGCTGCCGTTCTATTTCGTCCAACTGCCAGCTTTCGATAAAAAAGCCTCCGGCTGGATCCAGCTCAGGGAGGAACAGCGGCTCAGTCTCGACATCCCCAACACCGGGATGGCCGTCACCATCGACCTGCGCGACAGCGACATCCATCCGTCCAACAAGATCGATGTCGGCAAGCGCCTAGCGCTCTGGGCGCTCGCGGAATCCTATGGGAAACCCGTTCCTTTCAGCGGGCCACTTTTCCGATCAGCAAACGTTAAGGGCAATCTAGTCACCGTCAGTTTCGACCATGCCGGTGATGGGCTGGTGATCGCGCGAAAGGAAGGAATCGATGCGCCCGTGGTATCCAATGAAACGCCTCTGGCACATTTCGAGCTGTCGGATGAGGCTGGCAAATGGCACGCCGCCGAGGCGCACATCCGTGGCAGCACGGTCGAAGTTCACTGCCCGTCCATCGCCAAACCGATCGCGGTGCGCTACGCTTGGCAGGCTGCGCCTGAAAACGCCAACCTCTACAACTCGGCAGGCCTGCCTGCATCCCCCTTCTATTCGAACTCGGATCTGCGACCGTTGGAGGGAGCCGACCGAGAACCCGAACTTCGATCCCGCTAGAAAAGACGAAGTTTCCAGAAAGAAAAATTGGTGGAGTCAGAGCGGAACAGCACTGATTGGTAATCAGCATCGGTTCCCTTGAGGAATGATTTGCCATGATACAGACTCCGCCAACCGCCCAGCGTCACACCATGCCATCCACAGGAAAAACACCAGCCCAGAGCCAGGATGATCAAGCTCGTGCCCGCCCATCACGAAAGCCCCTAGCACTCTGGAAGAAGCTGCTATTCTCCGCCCTGACTCTAGTGGTATTTTTTGGTGCCATCGAGCTCATACTAACCCTGGCTGGGGTCAAAACCCTGCTCTATGAGGAGGATCCCCACGTGGGCTTCTCATCACAGATCCCATTGTTCGTTAAGGATGACGACGGGGAGTTGTCGACGGCGCGCAACAAGTTGCAGTTCTTCAACCAGCAGCGTTTCCCCAGAAAGAAGGCAACTGATGTCACGCGCGTTTTCTGCCTCGGCGGCTCGACGACCTACGGGCGGCCGTACGACGACAGCACCTCTTTCTGCGGATGGTTGCGCGAACTGTTGCCAGCCGCCGACCCGTCGCGTGACTGGGAGTTGATCAACGCGGGAGGGATCAGTTACGCCAGCTATCGGGTCGCGGCACTCATGGAAGAACTGTCCGCCTACCAACCGGATATATTCATCATCTACTGTGGGCAGAACGAGTTCCTCGAGAGGCGCACCTACTCCGGGATCATCGACATGCCGGAGTCCGTGCGGGGGCTGACCGCCTTGCTCAGCCGGACGCGGATCTACAGCAGCGTGTCCCGGGTGATCCGCAAGGCGGACAACCAGCCAAGTGCCGATGAATCGGGATCTGGGCAGCTCGGCGGAGAGGTCGATGCTATCCTCGATCAGACGGTCGGCCTGCAGGAGTATCAGCGAGATGAGGAACTCGAAGAGCAGGTGCTCGCCCACTACCGCTTCAACATGGCGCGGATCGCTGACATCGCCCGCGCGTGTGGCGCGGAGGTTCTTTTCGTCACTCCGGCATCCAACTTGAGAAGCTGTTCGCCGTTCAAAAGTCAGCACCGCGAGGGACTAACAGAGGTGCAGATGCAGGAGTGGAAAACGCTTTGGAAGAGCGCCCGAGAAGAGGCTGGGGCGGACCGATTCGAAGAGGCGCTCGAGAAGTTGAACCGTGCCGCGGCCATCGACGACCAGTATGCAGATCTGCACTACCTGCGCGCTCAGGCGCTCGACGCCCTGCAGCGATATGACGACGCGAAACTAGCCTACCAGCGCGCCCTGGACGAGGACGTCTGCCCGCTCCGGGCTCTCTCTCCGATGCCAAGTATTGTCAGGGAAGTAGCGCAACAACGTGAAGTGCCGCTGGTCGATTTCGTCACGCAGGTCAACGCCGCATCGCCACAGGGAATCCCCGGTGAAGAGATGTTCCTCGATCACGTCCACCCGACTATCAATGGCCACCGCATGCTGGCGCTCGAGATCATCGAAGAGATGGCACGCCAGGACTACCTAGAGCTGGGTCCCGATTGGAACCAATCGACAATCGAGCGCGTCGCGTCGGAAATCATGCAGGGCATCGACCCGAAGACACAGGGGGTCGCGATGCGCAACCTATCCAAGGTGTTCTCTTGGGCAGGAAAGATGGAAGACGCTTACCGTGCGGCGAAGAAGGCACAGGAACTATTCCCAGGAGATGCCGAAACCCACTACCAGGTGGGGAATCTCGCGCAACGCCTCGGAAAGAACGACGAGGCGATCGAGCGGCTGAGCTACCTGGTCTCCGTCGATCTACCCGCCTCGATCGGTTACTACTTGAAAGCCCACGCACAACTCGCGGCGATCCTCGCCGAGCGCGGCGAATTCACAGCGGCCGAACAGGTGACCCAGAAACTCCTGCGGCTGGATCCCGCCAACGCACTTGGTAAACAGCAGCAGATCAGCCTTCTGGAGCAACATGGAACGCAACTCATCCAAGCAGGCAACCCAACCGGGGCAGCCGACAAGCTCCGTGAAGTCGTGCGCCTGCAACCCGAGAACTTCGAGGCGAAAGTGCAGCTGGCCGTTGCGCTGGTTCGCACCGGCGATCACGAGAGTTCGGTGCCAGTCCTCAACTCGCTCATCACGTCGCGCCCAGACTACATGCCGGCCTACAGCAATCTGAGCTTCGTGCTCGCCCAACTGGGCCGCCTCGACGATGCCGAGAAGGTCTGCCGCAAGGCCCTCGAGATCAAGCCGGGCGATGAAGCCATCCGCAACAACCTGCAATTGATATTGAAGAAGAAGTCGGGCGGTAAGTAGGACGTGACTTCGATTTGCAATCGAAGCCCAGCGCCCGAGTCGACCACTCAATTCTCCGGGCTTCGATTTGCAATCACAGTCATCCCATAGCCACCTTTTCTCGGGTGGCTGGATCTGGTTTTGTAGGGTTTTCGGCTCGGTTCTGCGGTTCGTTTTTTTCAACTTTCAGCCGTCAGGCTCATTTCGCGGGCTCTTGCTCCCTAGTGTCTTAAGGGCTTGTTCGGAAATAAGTTGGTCAATAGCTGGGCAGGCATTGAGCTTACCACCAAGGCAGAG
>JBLHKE010000187.1:0-11454 GCA_047619485.1 Verrucomicrobiales bacterium
TTGGATAGCGGTAGCTCTCGCAGAGCTTCACCAGCGCGCGGCTCGGGCGATCGTTGGTCGTGTCACCGCGTTGGAGGAGCAGGGTCCAAGGCGTCGTGAGGAATCTGGTTTCGAGATGTTCGGACATGCAGTGGAGCAAGTGGGGAGATCGATTTCGATCCTTTAAACCTGTACCCGACCAAGATAGTTGGCTAGCGCCTAATTGCCATGCCTGTTCCTCAGCGCACGGATGTTCACGGGCGGAGCATATCACTCACATACAGGTCGCAGGTCGACTGCTTGCCGTCATTTTCTGTGTGCGACTTGGATCGTCAGCCCAGCGATTAGTCCGCGCTCATCCAAGTCAGGTCTTTCCAATGCCCGGTATCATTCGCCTGGCGCGTGCCGGGGGTGGTCCTTCCGTTGCGGACGATGTCGGTGATTTTCTTGGTGAGGCTTTTGACGACACCTGGGTGCTCCGCGTTGACGTCGTTTTTCTCACCCGGATCGCTCGCCAGATCGTACAGCTCGATCTTCAACTTCCTGTGCGCCATGATCAGTTTCCACTTCCCCTCGGTAATCGCGAAGCGTCCTGCGATTCCGTGGTTGATCAATGGTGCCCGTTTGTGGCTGCCCTTCGGATCCGTGAGTAGTGTCGCAAAACTCTGGCTGTCCTCGCCGCCGTCATCCGGCAATTTCTCCCCGCTGATTTCTGCGATGGTCGCCAGGATATCGCTCTGGCCGATGAGGGCGTCGGACTTCCTCCCCGGAGCTTTGATCCCGCCCGGCCAGCGGATGAAGAATGGCACGCGGTGGCCGCCCTCGTAGATGTCGCGCTTACCGCCGCGGTAGATGGCGCTGCTGCGGTGCCCGAACTTCTCGATGCGTTCCTTCCACGATTTCTCCGGACCGTTGTCGCTGGTGAAGATGATCATCGTGTCCTCATCGATGCCGGCGCCTTTGAGGAATGTTAGGATCCGCCCGACGTGGTGATCGGTCTCGATGACAAATTCGCCGTAGCTGCCGCAATCACCCTGGCCGTGGAATTCTGGCAGCGGGCAGACCGGGTAGTGTGGCGAGGTGTAGGGGAGGTAGAGGAAGAACGGCTTCAACTCGCTCTTATTCGCGCCCATCCACTCGATCGCTTTGTCGGTGAATCGGGTCAGGCACTGGTTGTCGATGAAGTCTGGAGCGACCTCCATCCCAAGTTTGCCGATCGCTTTCTTGGTGGCGGCTGGCGTGTCCTCGTAGGGCGGCATGATGCGGTAATCGACGTGGCGCCGGTTCGGCTTTTTGTTGGTGAACACGGTGGGCGGAACCTTCGCGTGGCGTCCTTCGAACCAGGCCAGCACGCCGTAGTTGAGCGAGGCGGGAATGCCGTAGAAATAGTCGAAGCCCTTGTCGAGCGGCATGTCCTTCACCGGCTGTGTCCAATCACGATCCTTGTGGCTCTCGCCCGGAAAATCCATGCCGAGGTGCCACTTCCCCACCATGGCCGTCCGGTAGCCGCTGTCCCGGAGCATCGAGGGGATGGTCAGGCGACCGTCCTTGATCAGGCAAGCCCCCTCGGCGCCCATGACGCCAGTTTTCTTCGTGGTGCGCCAGCAGTAGCGGCCGGTCAACAGGGCGTAGCGCGACGGGGTGCAGACGGTATCCGCGCTGTGGGCATTGGTAAAGGCGATGCCCTCGGTGGCCAGTTTGTCGAGGTTGGGGGTCTGGAATCTAGCCTCAGGGTTGAGGCAACTGGCATCACCGAAACCCTGGTCGTCCGTGTAGATGAGGATGATGTTGGGGGCGGCTGAGACCGAGATCGCAGTGGCTAGAAGGGCGAGAAAAAATCGAATCATGGGGTGCGACTCTACTCCGGAGGCGCCGTTTTCAAAAGCGAAGAGATAGGCGGATGACCATGGCGCTGGGCGATGTCACCGGGATGATCTGGTGGTTATTTGCTGCAAGTTCCCATCATGGTTGCGTCCGCTGATTGGAACCCGTTTTCTGATGGGCAATGGTGGAATCGGACTAAGGGCTTGCGGCGTGTCGTCGACGGCACTGGCCATGCGCGAACGGGATCGCCGTCTCGGACGCAGACTAAAGTCTACGCTACGTGCTTAGGCTTTGTAACCCCGCTTACCACCTCAGGAGGGTGCTCGCCCAGGTCAGTCCGGAGCCGAAGGCGACCATCAGCACCAGGTCGCCGCTCTTGATGGCGCCGGTCTTGTTGGCCTCGTCTAGGGCGATGGCGACGGCCGCGGCGGAGGTGTTGCCGTATTTCTCTAGGTTGATGAACGTCTTCTCTTTGCTGACGCCGAGGCGGTCGGTGACCGCTTCGATGATGCGCAGGTTGGCCTGGTGGGGGATGATCATGTCGAGGTCGGCGGCGGTGTAGCCGGCCTTCTCGAGTGCGTCCTCGGCGGCGCGGCGCATCGCGTTGACGGCGTGCTTGTAGACCTCGCGACCCTGCATGGCGATGGCGTTGAGATTCAGGTGGGCGTTCTCAGTGGTGATCGGGCAGGCGGAGCCTCCACCTGGGACGGTGAGGATGTCCGTCTGGTTGCCGTCGCTGGCGAGCGAACTGGATATGATGCGGCGGGTGGCGTTCGGGTTTTCTTTGAGCACGACAGCTCCGGCGCCGTCGCCGAAGAGGACGCAGGTGTTGCGATCCTCCCAGTTGGTCATGGTGCTGAGTTTCTCGGCACCGATGACGAGCGCGGTCTTGCGGTTCCCACCGTTGATGAAGTGGCGGCAGATCTGCATGGCGTATAGGAAGCCGGAGCAGGCGGCGGAGACATCGAAGCAGACGGCGTTCTTCGCGCCGAGCTTCTTCTGGATGAAGCAGGCGGTGGAGGGGAAGAACATGTCTGGCGAGACGGTGGCGACGACGATGAGGTCGATCTCCTCAGCGGTGACCCCGGCGTCCTCCATAGCAGCGAGTGCCGCGCGGTAGCCGAGGTCGCTGGTGGCCTGGTCGTCGGCAGCGATGCGGCGTTCACGGATTCCCGTGCGGCTGCGGATCCATTCGTCGGATGTGTCGACCATCTTGGCGATGTCGTCGTTGGTGAGGATCTTCTCCGGGACGTAGCTACCGGTTCCGGCAACGGTCACGGTGCAATCAATCGTGTCAGGCATTGGCTGTGACGGGTGGTGGGCTGCTGCTTTCCGCCGCGACTTTGTGACGGGCGATTTCTTCTTCGATGTGTGGGTTGACTTCGTGTGCCACCGCCTCGGCGGCGATGCGCACGGCATTCATGATGGCGGTCGGGGAACTCGATCCGTGGGCGATGATGCACACGCCGTTGACCCCGAGCAGCGGACAGCCACCGTAGCTCTCGGCGCTGGCGCGGTGTTTGACGGCCTTGAAGGCGCCTTTTGCGAGCTTCGCTCCAAGCATGCGTACCGGGCTGGCGGTGAGCTCAGCTCTAAGCCACTTAAACATCGCGTGGGCGGTGGCTTCGCAGCTCTTGAGGACGACGTTGCCGACGAAGCCGTCGCAAACGACGACGTCGATGGGTTTTTCGAACAGGTCGTGGCCCTCGACGTTGCCGATGAAATTGAGCTGGCTCCCTTTGAGGAGCGAGAACACCTCGCGGGTGAACTCGGTACCCTTTTCGTCCTCGGTGCCGACCGACATCAGGCCGATCTTGGGTGAGTCGACGCCGAGGGCGTACTTGGCGTAGACCGATCCCATGATGCCGTACTGCAAGAGGTGCTTGGCCTTGGCCTCAGGGTTGGCGCCGGCGTCGATGATGTTGCAGGTGCCGTGCTCGTTGGGGATCGGCGAGGCGATGCCGGCGCGCTCCACGCCCGCGAGGTTGCGTAGCTTGACGGTGGCGGCGGCGACAGCGGCGCCGGTGTTGCCGGCGGACATGACGGCGGCGCAGGTGCCATCTTTGACCAGGTCGGTGGCGACGCTGATCGACGATTTCTTTTTGCGCCGGACGGCCTTCGCCCCGGATTCGTTCATCTCGACGATCTCCGGCGCGTCGACGATTTCGATCCTCCCAGCGGGGAGTCGCTGGGCATCCACCTGGGCTTTGATCTGAGCTTCCGGGCCTGCGAGGTAGAGCTTATCGATCCGGCGGATCGACTCGAGCGCCAGCTTGGCACCGGCGACCACGTTTTCGGGCGCGAAATCTCCACCCATGGCATCGATGGCGATTTTCATGTGATTCGGATTGAGAAGATTAAGAGGAGTGAATTGATCTGGATTCCCTACGCCCTAGCGGCGGGTGGGTCAAAACAGAAAAATTGGAGTATTTTCAAGGATTTCTGGCTTCTCCCCCCGGGCGGACATCGTTGAAGTCGAATAGTTTCGGTTCTCATAATCGGTGCGCTTTGGCATATTGGAGGGTCGCGTGAACATTGCCGTGGTGTCAGCCAAGGTCTCGGATTGAGGGGTGGCGCCGATTCCAGCGTCGCACGGAGTTGCAACTCCGAGCTACGGGGGCACAAAAAAAAGCCGCCTGGGATTACTCCGCGGGCGGCTTATTAAAAATTTAAAAATGTCCGAGAGGCCTAGAAGCCTTCTGGGGAGATCACCTGGCGACCGCGGTAAAACCCGCAGGCTGGGCAGACGATGTGTGATGGCGTCGGGGTGCTACACTCCGGGCACTGGTTCAGCTTGGGCGCGCGCCAGCGGTTGGCACCACGGCGGAGCTTGGACTTCGACTTTGAGGTTCTGCGCTTTGGTACTGCCATGGTGGGTTGTTTCTAGTTAAGAGTCAGATTGTTTGTCGAGGCCGTCTATTTTATCTAGGGCGGCCCAGGGATTCGGTGCTTCCTCGTCTGATCCTGCCTCGGTTTCTTGGGAAGACCGGTTGGAAGTATCAAATTTCCCCTCAGCGGGGCATGTTCGTGGAATGTTGCCTTCTTCGCACTGGGGATATACGGGAAGGGCGAGGAGAATATCCTCTCGAACCGCTTCCGTCAAGTCAGCTTCTGTCGGGTTTTCTAAATTTTCTGTGAGCTGGTGGGCGTGTAATTTTACGGAAAATTCGAACTTTTCGAGGCAGCGTGAGCATTCCAGTAGGAAGTCGGCCGCAAATTCTCCCTCGATGATCAGATCACCTTCGATCACATAAGCGCGGGCATCGTAGCGCACGGGACCCTTGGGTGTGATGGGATCGCCCTCTGGAAGCAGGAAGATCTCGTTGGCGATTTCGCCGCTGATCGCGAGGCCTTCCTCGCGGATTTCACGCTGTTCTAGCTTAAACACGGTCTGATTACTTGAATTTGCCTTGGAGGGCGACGCCGACGGAATCGGGGACGAGGGAGGAAATATCACCGCCGAGACGGGCGATCTCTTTGGTGATGCTGGAGCTGACGTAGGTGTATTCCTCGCGCGGCATTAGGAAGATGGTCTCGATCTCGGGCTGGAGCTTGCGGTTCATGAGAGCCATCTGGAACTCGAATTCGAAGTCTGAGATGGCGCGCAGGCCACGCACGAGGGCGATGGCCTCGTGCTCGGTGGCGAAATTGACGAGCAGGCCATCGAAGTGCGTGACGCGGATGCGGTCGTTGTCGGCGGTGACTTCTTCGATCAGGGCGGCGCGTTCCTCGATCGAAAAAAGACCGGTTTTCTGCTCGTTCACTGCGACGGCGACGATGACCTCGTCAAAGATACGGGCGGCGCGCTCGAGGACGTCGAGGTGGCCGTTGGTGATCGGGTCAAAAGAGCCCGGGTAGATTGCGCGTCGCATGGTAGGTCGACATTACGCTTAGGGACGGGTGGGGGAAAGGGGATTCTACATGGGTGGTCGAATTGTGAACGGGGCGCGGAAACGGCATAAATGGTTGGTTTTTTTGTTTAGCAATACTAGAATTCCCACATGCAGCGCTCCTTCCTCCAGCTTTGTCTGTTGTCGTTTTTTTCCGTCTCTGTGACGGCGGCACCTGATTTCATCAAGGATGTCGCCCCGATCCTAGAGGTCAATTGCGTGCGCTGCCACAACCCGGAGAAGTCGAAGGGCAAGCTGGAGCTGCACACGCGGGCGGCGGCTTTGAAAGGCGGCTCCGAGGGGGCGGCTTACATCGCAGGCGATGCGAAGGCCTCTGAGCTGATCCGCCGGGTGATGCTGCCGTTGGAGGACGACGAGTTCATGCCGCACCAGAGCGACCCACTCACGAAAGCACAATTGCAGACCTTGAAGCAGTGGGTTGCCGGTGGCGCCGAGTGGCCGCAAGGCGTGGTGCTGGAGCAGAAGAAAGCCTCGGAGGTGGCGGAGTTGAAAAAGGAGGCACCGCTCGTGCCGGCGACCGCCCCGGGATCAGAGGCGGAGGCGATCGCACGCATTGGAAATATTTTGGATGCCGAAAACGCTAGGGAGCACCCGGACCTGCAAGTTGCGGGGGCGATCGATGAGCTAGCTTATCTTCGCAAGGCGACGGTAGACCTGATCGGGCGCATCCCGAGCCATGCAGAGATCACGGGTTACTTAGAGTGGCCATCGGGAGATCGACGCCGCCTGTTGGTCGAGGGTTTGCTGGAGGAGTCGCGCTTCAACGAACGCTGGACGGTGTTCTTCGCGGACATGTTGCGGGTGAGGTCGAACGCGACTGGCGGGCGTGAGCTGCTGGCGCACGTGCACCGCTCGGTCGCGGAGAAGAAGCCTTGGGATGAGATGGCGAGCGAGCTGATCGCGGCGAATGGGGCGACCAAGAAGACGCCGGCTGTTGGGTTCGTCCTCAATGATAATGCCGAGCCGCTCGAGCTGGCGGCGGCGACGGCGCAGGTGTTTCTCGGGGTGCGTATGCAATGTGCGATGTGCCATGATCATCCTTTCGATGACTGGAAGCAGAAGGAATTCTACGAGTTTGCTGGGTTCTTCGGCAAGACCAAGCGCGTCGAGAACCGCTTTAGCCGCCAGGTCTACACGACCGAGGGTCACGAGATGATGGTCAAGTGGCCGCCGGAGCGCGAGAAGCCACCGACACGCGAAGCGGTCGCACCGAAGTTCCCGTTTGAGTTGGTCTCGTATGAAAAACCGCCACACTTCCTGAAACGCTTCGAGGCGAAGCGCAAGCCAGCTGAGGCCGCCGGGGTGGCCGAGGGGGAATCGATCGACGACCTGCTAGACATCGATGCCGAGGGCACGGCGAAGGGCGAGACCCTCGGTGTTCTGGCGGAGGCAATGCGCGAGAGCCGTGACCTCGAGGTGGAGAAAGACGTCTACCGGCAGAGCGAGCTACGCGCCAAGCTGGCCAAGATGGTCACCGACCCGCGCAATCCGTATTTTGCCAAGTCGTTCGTAAACCGCATCTGGGCTGAACTCATGGGACGTGGATTCGTCGAGCCGCTGGACAATTTTTCCGACTACAATGAGATCAGCCACCCGCAGACGATGGAATACCTCGCGCAAGAATTCACCGCGTCTGGTTTTGATCTGCGCGCACTAGTGAAAATGATCGTGCTCAGTGAACCTTACCGCCGCGGGCAACCGCAGGGCGACGTGGAGGCCGGGGTGCTCGAGTTGGCGCGCGAGGTGCATGCTGCGGGAAACGTGCGCCGCATGTTGAGCGAGCCGCTTTACGATTCGATCGTGCTGGCCGGCCACCTGGATGATTACAAATGGCCGAAGGGCGCAAACGTACGCAAGATCGAGCGGCAGATCCGCGTGCCGATCGGTGAGCAGCCGAAGACAGATCGCCCAGCGATGTCGGAGGTAGCGATGAATGCAGGCACGATGGAGGACTCCGGTGCTGCGGGCGGCTATGATTTGGAACAGGGGATCGGCTTGGACTTTGAGGAGATCCTCAAGCAGGCGGATCGCGAGGCGCGCGAAATCGATCGTATGAAGCGCGAGCAGGACGCGAAGCTCAAGGCGGCCGCACAGGCACGTATGATGGCCGAGGCGAACCGCCCGGCGATGCGCTACACGCTGAAGACGATCGAGGAGGAGATCGACGACAACCCGAAATTCGATAGCACTCTGCGCATGGCCTCGCCCGCGCCGCCGGCGCACTTCCTGCGTGTCTTTGGGCAGCCGTCGCGCGATCGTCTCGGCGAGTTCCGCGACGAATCGCCGTCGATGCGCCAGGCGCTGATGATGATCAATGGCAAGGCCATCCACGAGGCCGCCCGCGTCGGCCCGCTCGAGCCGATCCACCAGAAGCTCGGCGATCCCGAGGCTGCGGTGAAGCATGCGTATCTAGAAATTTTGACCCGCGAGCCGAGTGCGCAGGAACTGGGCGATGCGCAGACTCTTTTAAAATCGGCTGGCGATGTCGCCACCGGGCTAGCGGATTTGCGCTGGGCGCTTTTCAATTGTCACGAATTTAGATACCTTCCTTAATGCTATGAAAGATTCAGCCTGCAAAGATTACCACATGACGCGCCGCCGGATGCTACAGGCGGCTGGAGGCACTGGTGCCGCGATGTTGGGGATGCCCATCCAGCAACTGTTCGCAGAGATTGGCAAACAGCACGCGCCGAAAGCAGAGAGCATGGTGCTCTTCTGGATGGGTGGCGGAATGAGCCACCTCGATACCTGGGACCCGAAGCCGGGACGGCCGACGCAGGGCGAGTTTAACCCGATCAATACCTCGGCCGATGGCGTGCAGATTTCGGAAATTTTTCCGAAGCTGGCGAAGCAGATGCACCACTGTTCGGTGGTGCGTTCGATCGCTGGCACGAATGGTGATCACGGTCGCGCGACCTACGAACTCCAGACTTCATACGGCCAGAGCGGCAACCTAGTGCACCCGGGCATGGGCTCGGTCGTGGTGCACGAGCGCGAACCGCTCGGTGACCTGCCAGCCTTCATCAGCATCGGTGGCATGGCGCCGCGCTCGGGTTATCTCGGACAGCAGTGCGAGGCATACTACATCGGTCGCCCTGGTGAACGTGACCCGTATCTAGCTTTCCCGGAGGGGATCTCCCAGGCGCAAGGGAACCGCCGCCTGGATGTGTTGGCCAAGATGAACTCGCGCAGCTCGAAGTCGATGAACTCGGCGGAGATGAAGGCGACCGAGATTGCGATCAGTGATGCGGTCGACCTGATGAAGAGCCCGGCGCTGAAGGCCTTCGATCTAGAGAAAGAAGATTCGAAGACGATGGAACGCTATGGCAACACCGAGTTTGGTCGTGGTGCCCTGCTGGCGCGCAAACTGGTGGAGACCGGAGTGCGATTCGTACAGGTGAACCGTGGCGGCTTCGACAATCACAACGGCATCTTTACCGCGATGCAAAACCACGGCGACGTCATGGACCCAGCGCTGGCCTCACTGATCGAGGATCTTTCGAGCAGCGGGCGTCTGGACAAGACGCTGGTGATGGTGCTGTCGGAATTCGGTCGCACGCCGCGCATCAACGACGCTGGCGGTCGCGACCACCACGCGCGCTGCTTCAGTTGTCTGATGGCTGGCGGCGGGACCAAGGGTGGCACAGTGGTCGGAGCTTCAGACGAGGATGGCGTCATGCCAGCCGAGCGCCCGGTGAAGGTGCCTGACTTGCACGCGACGATCTGCCACGCGCTCGGCGTCGACTTCAAGAAAGAGATCCTAACCCCGCTCGGGCGACCGCTTACCCTAGTGAAGAAGGGGGCGGAGCCAGTGGCTGAGTTGTTTGGATAAAGCGGGAATTTGGTTCGGGTGGATCGGGATCGTTCAAGTCGTGCAAAACGCCGCGTCTGACGTGCCGCTGGCCATGGGCAAACCGACTCATTTGTGTGTGCGGGTTCACTATTGCCGCTAGTACGCTAATTCTATCTCTTGTCGAGATTGCGACGACGCTCATTGAATGACAGGTAGCGTCCAAAGAAGAGTTTGAGCTGCTGGTCTTTTGAATCGTCGTCGACATCATCCCACGATAGCGAATCGATCCGGTTCCATTCTTGCTGGGGGAGTCGGGCATACTCTGATGCGAGTAATTCGATCAGGGCACTGTCTGTAGCGGACTTCTGTTGGACGAATTCTGCCGCTGGCAAATGTGCAGACTTGGCTCCAAGGATAAACAGGCTGGCGCTGTCGCTAGTGTATTCGCTATCGAAGGCGAATAGGAGATCCTCGCCGTCGCTGTCGTGGAAACGGAACCAGACGAACTTACTTTCGCTGCTGAATGGTGGATCCACCCCAGCCCCCTCACTGACCTCCAAGTATCCGTGTTCGATCAATGAAAATGGAGGTTCATACCCCGCTAGTGTAGGTGCATGTGTCGAGTCCTGAACCGGCGGTGGTGATTCGGGTAGTGGAGGTTTTGTCGCTATAATCACGCCCGCTAGGATCACTGCCAGGACAGTGGCGCCCAAGATGATTGGCTTGATCGAACGTCCGGATTTCAGTTGGGGCTGGGGCGGAAAGTTTTTCGCGTCGAGTGCCTCAGCGAAATCGGCGGCCGTCTGGAATCGTTCTTCGCGATTCTTGGCTAGAGCTTTGAGGACAACCGCGTCGATGGCGGGTGAAATCGAAGGCTCGATGGTTGAGGGTGCGGTCGCGGCCTTTTCGCGGATCGCTTTCAGCAGTTCAAAGTGGTTGTCTGATTCGGATCCGAGCGGTGTCCTACCGGTCAGCAGTTCGTAGAGCACGACTCCGAGGGCGTAGATATCGGAGCGGGTGTCGATGTTGTCCGAACCACCATCGGTCTGCTCTGGACTGAGGTAGGCTGGGGTGCCGATGATGTCGAGCCCGCCAGTGAGCATGGCGTCTTTTTGCAGGAGCGTGGTCGTCGAGCGTGCGACGCCGAAGTCGATCACCTTCGGCTCGCCGGACTCGAGGTCGACGAGGATGTTGTCTGGCTTCAGATCACGGTGGACGAGGCCGCGATCATGGGCGTGCTGCATGGCGGCGCAGACATTTTTGAAAAGTGATAGTTTACCGTCGATGCCGAGCTCACGCGCCTCGCACCAGGCCGTGATAGGTGTGCCGGAGATGAGTTCTAGGGCGATGAACGGTTGTCCGTTAGCGGTGGTGCCGGCTTCGTAGAGCCGGGCGATGTTCGGGTGGTCGAGGGCGGTGAGCGCCTGGGCTTCGGCACGGAAGCGGCTGATCATGGCTGGGTTACTGATCAAGTCGCGCTTGAGCAATTTTATCGCGGCCTCGCGATACATCGGCTCGTGCTGCTCGCCGAAAAAGACTTCGCCAAAAGAGCCTTCGCCGAGCTTTCCGGTCAGCACGTAAGGGCCGGCGTGGCCGAAGTTTTCGCCGATTGCCGTATCGATCGATATGAATTTCGCGCGGGCGAGTAGGCAGTTAGGGCACTGCTCGGGCGGGCGTCCCTCCGGGATTAGTTGGTGACACTTTGGGCAGTTCATGGCGTTGTCGTGTTACCGGCAAAAATTCGGTGCAGGTAGTTCACTTCCTCGTCGATCTCCGATGGTTGGTTGACTGTCTCTGCGATCTCCGCTTCGAGCGCCATCCGGTAGCGCTTGCGTAGGCGGTGGAGTGCGACATGCAACGCGCCGGGTGATACACCGAGTGATATTGCGATCTCCTCCTGGCTGCCATTGCTGTTTTCTCCCCAGGCGATCGAACCTTTAAGTGCCT
>JBLHKE010000188.1:0-11444 GCA_047619485.1 Verrucomicrobiales bacterium
ATACGCTCACTGTGTGGTTGTCTGGATTGACGTTCCAGACCCGGCCACCGCCGGGTCGATCTTCGAATGCGAGGCTCTGCGATACGCCTGGGGCATCCGTGGTGATCGCCGCATGGATGGATTGGCGGAACGAGAGTTGGATGGCCTGCCCGAGGGTGTCGGAAACCGTCACGGTGACGGTGTATCGACCCGGTTGTGAGTAATTGTGAGTGATCGAACCGCTGGTTGAGGGGACGGTGCCGGAGCCGTCTCCGAAGTCCCAGGTGTAGCTGGGGTTCTGGCCGCTAGCATCGATCGAGAAAACGGCATCGTTGCCTGCTTGGATCGGGCCGGGGACGACAGGGGTCGCGGTGATCTGCTCGATGATCTGCCACTGGAACGAGATGCTGGAGCTCTCGAGGCCATCGGTGACCGTGATCTGTTGGTTGTAGGTTCCCGGGGTGGTCGGGGTGCCACTGATGAGCCCGGTGGAGGCGTTGAGACTGAGGCCCGGCGGGAGCTGCCCTTCGCTGGTGTAGGTGAGTGCGTCGCCGTTGGTATCGATGGTGTTGAGATGGACGCTGATGGGAGCTAGCGGGCTGGTAAGGTTGCCAGGAGATGTGAGAATTGGTGGAGAGTTGGCGCCAATGACTCGATTGGTGGGATCGGATAGGAAGGTGATCTCCGAGCTTGAGAGGGCTCGGTTGTAGAGTGCGAACTCATCGAGTTCGGCCTGGGTCCCGAGAGCCCACGGCGAGTCGCCAAGGTAGATGGAACCCGAGTTCGAGATGACTTCGCCGAGGATTTCGTAAGCCTTATCAGCCTCTCCGTCGAGGAATAGGGTGAGCTGGTTTCCGGATTTGACCATGGCGACGTGCGCCCATTCCTCGAATGGCAGCTGGTTCGTTGAGATCGAGCCCTGTGTCGTGTGGAGATCTGTTGATACGGCGAATTGAATTCTCCGAGTGTTCGGGTAGAGCCACAGAGCAAATGTACGTTGTTCGTTCGCCCCACCTTTGTGCATGATCGAACGGTATTGGGAAGTTGTGTCCTGTTTGAGATTGATCCAGAAGCTCAGCGAAAAATCCGATCCGTTCTTGCCGACCTCGAGGGCTGCCTGGTTGTCAATTTTGATGTGTTCGTCTACGCCGTTGAACGAGACCGCGCCACCCTGGATACCCGCGACGCGGCGCGCGCCGTTGATCATGGTGCCGTCGGCGCCGAGGTCGCCCACGTCTTGGACGGTGTCGCCATCCGCTTCGTCAAATGACCAGTGGGCGATGAGTCCTGGATCTTCGGTGACGATCCAATCAAAGTCCGTGCTGCTGGTGTTGGTGCCGTCAGCAACCGAGACGGTGATGGCAAATGTCCCAGGTTGCTGCGGGCTGCCGCTGACGATGCCGGTATTGCTTGCGATCTGGGTTCCCGCTGGCAGGCCGGTGGCCGAGAAGGTGAGGGGATCCCCGTCGCCATCGCGGGCGGGGATGGTGAACGATGCGAGGTGGTTGAGCAGCGTGTACTGGTTTCCGGGGCTGTCGATCGTTGGTGGGGTCGGTGCCGAGATTTTGATGATGCTCGCCTCCGAGGGGGTGCCCTGAGCATCGAGCGCGAAGATCATCCAGTAGCCGGGGAGCAGGACGTTGACGTTGGGATGCAACGCGAGTTCGTATTGCCCGGCGGCAGTTGCCGTGAACGGGACGTTGAGGAAGCGGACGTCTGAACTGAAAGCGTGGGTGGTCGCCGTCATGCGGATCATGGTGAAGCGTGCCATCGATGGGCTCGCTGCGATCTGGATGGTGTTGCCCGGCGACGAGATCTCAGGGGCGGCTGTGATGGTCGGCCGGGTGGCCGGGGAGCCGTCCGGATTGAACAGGTATGGCGGCGAGAATATCTGCGCGTCTTGGTGGTTGGCCGGGGCGTAGCTCGAGAGTCCGCCGCCGCCGGAGAACACCCTTCCATCCGGCAACATCAAGGCGACGGAGTGGTAGTTGCGAGGCTTCGACATGTCGGCTAGCTCCTGCCAGCTATCGGTAGTTGGATCCCACGTCTCTGGGGCGTAGATCGTACCGGTGTCTCGGAACTGTAGACCCGAGGAGTTACCGCCAATCATGATCGGCTTGCCATCCGGTAGCATGAGCGCGTTGTGGTAGCGGCGATTGAATTGCATCGGGGCCACCGCCGTGACCAGCGGGGTCGCGGAGTTGATGTCGACCGCGTGCGCGACGTTCGTCGTCCCCCCGCCCGACACGCCACCGCCGGCGAAGAGGATTTTGCCAATATCGTACATCAGCACACCGCCGCTCTGGTCGATTCTGTTCCCGGGGAAGATGGCACTGGTGCTGGTCAACTGGCCACTCCCAGTCGTGTCGATCCACATCATGTTCCCGGCAGGGCCTGCATAGATGATCCGACCGTCCGGGGCGACGAAGTTGTGCGGGAAGGCCTTGGTCTGAATGCCATTCCACGGAACCCCGAGCAGGCGGGTCCAGCCGCTGCCAGCGGTGTAGCGCTCGACTGTGTTAATACCTGTGCCCCGGTTTCCCGAGGCGGTCAGGATCGAGCCGTTCGGAAGGGTGGTCGAGGCTGCATACCAGCGACCGTCGTTCATGTCCTCGACACGCACCCACGCATCGTTCTCGTAGTCGAAAACCGTGGTGAAGCGCACCGAGTTGCGCCCCCCGGGAAAAATTGGTTTGCCGTCAATACCCATCGCTGGGGCGGCGCAGAACATGTCGTGGTTGTCGTTATTGATCTCGGTGTGTTCGCCGGTGGTGGGGTTCCACACTCCGGCGTAGGTGAATTCGGGCCCGACCGGGAAATTGGTGCGCTCGTTGGAGGCGAAGCTGACGATCCGCCCGTCAGGCAGGTTGGCGGCAGTGACCGGGATGAATGGCCATGGGAGCAATGGTCCCCATTCGCCGTAGGTCGCTCTATCGGCGGGGGTGGCGACCTGGGCGTTTGCTTGTGCTGAGAGGGCAAATGTAGGCTCGGGGGGTAGCAGAGCTGCCGCCTCGGCCATGAAGGCGTCGAGGGTGCCGTGGTCGTCGTCGCCTGCATTCGCGAGGGTGATGCCGAGAGCCAGTGAGACGATGGCGATGAAATAGGATGCCTTCCTCATGTTTCTATTATTACTCTGCAAGAAATTGATGATCTGTTAGTGTTTTGAGGAATGCCACTAGCGCCCGCTTGTCGGCGGCGCTCAGGTCGAGGCCTGAAGCCGGATGTTTGGCGAGGTTCGGGTCGAGGGTTGCTGAGGGTTTGACCCCGTGGTCATAGTGGTCGACGACCTCCTCGAGCGTCTCGAAACGACCATCGTGCATGTAGGGGCCAGTGATGGCGATGTTGCGCAGCGAGGGGGTTTTAAATTTTCCGATGTCGGCTGCATTGGCGGTTGTGACGAACAGCCCTAGGTCGCTCGGTTCGGCATCGAGCCCGTTGTTGGTGTAGCGGCGTGAGCTGAATAGGTTGCCGCCGTGGCAGTGAAAACAATCGGCTCCACGCAGGTTCCTCGCGGGGTCATACTCGGTGACGAACAGCTCCAGGCCGCGCTTCTCCTCCAGGCTGAACTCTGCGTCGCCACGCGTGGCTCGATCGAATTTGGAGTCCTGTGAGACCAGGGTCAGCAAGAATTGTTCGAGCGCCCGTGCGAGGTTGTCGGGGGTGACCTGTGGTTCGCCGAACGCCTTTTCGACCTTCTTCAAGATCCGGTCGTCGCGATTGAGTTTCAGCACGACATCCTCCAGCTTGGCGTTCATCTCGTGAGGATCAGTGATTGGCATCAGTACCTGCTCGCGCAGGGTTTGCGCGCGGCCGTCCCAGAGGAATCCGTCATGCCAGGCGAGGTTGAACAGGGGCTGGGTGTTGCGTTTCCCCGTGATCCCGTCGGCGCCGATGCTCACGCGCTTGCCGCCGTCTGCAAATGCCCGGGACGAGTCGTGGCAGGAGGCGCAAGACTGGCTGTCATTCTTTGAGAGGCGTTTGTCAGAGAAGAGCGCTTTTCCCAATTCGACCCCTTCGATGGTGAGTGGGTTATCGCCCGGGAGGGTGACCTTCGGGAAGCGGTTGGTGACCTGGAGGGGGTAGGGGGTTCCGTGCGCGGTTTGCTCTTCGACCTCGGTACGCTGCAGCCGCTGAAACTTCTGATGGTGAACGCCGGCAAGTTCAAACGCCGCTGGTAAGGCGGCTGCGAGTTTCTTTGGGATCGAATCACCCTCACGCGAATGGCTCGTGTAACCGTCTTCCGAAAAATCGATCTGGGCGAAGAGGCGATCGATGTCAAAGCCGACGCGGATGGTACAGTCGCGGGTGGTGTCAAAGCTCACCGGGATGGTCACGAGCGGGGCGTTGCCATCGTTGGCGAGGTGGAAGGAGAACGCTTCCTCTTCGCCAGTCATTCCCTCGATGGCGAGAAAGATGTATCCACCGCTCCAACCCCAGTGCAAGTCATTCACCTGCGGGTTGAGCGGGTGCTCTGCGGGGAACTGGTGTGGATCGCTTGCGTTGGTCTGCGAGTCCACGCCGACGCGGAAGCGGATCGCTTGAAACTCCCCGGCGGGCACGTAGCCCAACTCGGCCACCTGGTGCCCCTCACCGAGGCTCATGTAAGCGGCGAGATCTTCGCCCTGAATCCACTTCTGGCTGGCGGCGGATTTGAGGGCAAAGTCGGAGAGTAGGTAGTCAACTCGGCGCAGGTCAATGACCCGCCCATCCTCGAGCGTTCCTAGCTCGTTCAATTTCGCCGCCGAAGTCGAAAATCGATGCTCGATCTCGATCGATAGCTGCTTTGCCTCGACCGGGATTGCTGTGAATTTGATGGCTCCAACTAGAAAAACCGCTGTAACAAAAATTCTCAATTTTGCGTAAAATGTATGTTATTAAACCTTGATAATAGGAAAATAACATTTAATTACGATAATTCCATTTTTTTATATAAATTATAAAAACTTATAGCTATGAATCTGGTCTTCATGGAGGGAATCCGCAGGTGGCGCTATGATTCCGGGATATTCAACGGCGGCTTTTTAGCCTTTTGCCGGATCCACTGGATGGAGCGCCGCACGGGTGGGTAGCGAACGAGTTTGAGCTCGGCGGCTTCCTTGCCTGGAAAATTCAATAGGGCGAGCCCCATCAGAATGGTGAGAAATCCTTGCCCGGGCACGAAGATCATGATGATTCCCATGATGACGAGGATTACCCCGGCGAGGTTTTTAAGCACGATGCCGATACTGCGCACGATGGGATGGTGATCGGCAAAGCTCCGCGGGCGTTCGGGCATGAAATAGTCTTCACCCATTCTTGCGATAATGATGGGCACGACGATCAGCGTCCCCACGAACATGACGACCGAGGCGATGCCGCCCCAGACGAATAGATCCTCATATTCGTGAAACCAGGCTGGCATTTAGATTGCAGAAGAATTCATTTATTTCATGGGAGTGTCCCCTGCACCTTGAACACAGGCAGCTGGTGGAGGCAATTCGAGATTGCTTGGGATTGATGGATGGCTGCCCTATCTGACAACCTGTAATTTATGCGAAACCTATTTACCCTCGTCCTGGCTGCAATGGTGGCTATTTTTTATGCCTCCTGTGAGACCACTACCGTAGAGCCAAAACCAAGCCCGGATCCGCATGACCACGGACATGATCACCAAGATGAGGATAATGTGAAGCCACTACCGCGCCTAGGTTGGGATCTGCACTCGGCGGGAATCGGCTACGACCTCGACCTGATGGTAGGTGGTGTGGAGAACCATGTCGCCACCGGTGGCGAATACATGCGTGGCGGAAAGGTCTCGCGCAGCAGCCGCAACGTTCCGGCTGGGACGGTGAGTGCCTACGAGGTGCTCCTGCCAGATGGGGAGATTGATCTCTACTGGATCGAAGAAGGGCGGGAGGGGTCGCTCATCGTCTACCGCAAGTCTTATGATGCGATGGACGACGTCTGGACATCGGAGCGTCGGCTGCGCACGATCAGCTACTAGATACTCGTCAACGCGTCACCCAGGTGGCTGGTGATCGAGTCTACCACTTCGTCGATACTCAATTCTGAGCTATCGATGACCTTGGCGTCCTCACCGATGACCAATGGCGAGTTTTTCCGCGAACGATCTATCTTATCGCGCTTGGCGAGGTCGTCGGTGAATCCCTCTTTTTCGCGTCGTTTGCGGCGCACCTCCTCTGAGGCAGTGACGTAGAATTTGTGCGGGGTATCAGGAAATACGACGGAGCCGATGTCGCGTCCCTCCATCACGATGCGACCGCTCTTGCCGAATTCACGTTGTTGCGCCACGAGGCGTTCGCGCACGCCGCGGTGGCTGGCGATGATCGACACGCTGTCGTTCACCGCCGCGGATTTGAGTTCGTCGCCCGGATCGTGACCGCCGATCGTGAAATGGGCGACGCCTGCTTGAGTGGTGTAGCCGATTGGTGACTGGTCGAGGTGGGCGATGACCGCGGCTTCTTCTGCGGGGTCGATGCCTGCCTCGAGCACGCTCCAGGTAACCGCGCGGTACATCGCGCCGCTGTTGATGTAGGCGAAGCCGTGCCTCGCGGCGAGCGTCTGGGCGACGCTGCTCTTCCCTGATGCGGCTGGACCATCGATGGCGATCACCAGCGCGGATGCAGATTCGGTGTTAGATGGTGCCGACACGATATTCCAAAGTTTAGCTGCTGGCTTCTCCCTCGCTGTCACCATCCTTGTCCTTCTCTTCATCCTCGCTCTTGTGGATGCGTGGTGTGCCTTCGGGGTGGGATCTTTCGGTCACACTCGCGATCGTTGGTGTGAGGTCGCCCTCGGAAATCTTCGAACTCATGAAGCGCTTCAGCTCGAGTTCGAACCCTGGGTAGGAGGTGTCGACACATTCGACGCCCTCAACGATGGTTTCACCCTCGGCGAAAAGTCCGGCAATCGCGAAGGCCATGGCGATGCGGTGGTCGCCATAGGAGTCGATGCGTGCGCCCTTGAGATGATCAGTGCCGTGGATGATCATGCCATCGTACTGCTCCTCGACCTCGACGCCCATGCGGCGCAGGTTGTCGGCGACCGCGAAGATGCGATCGGTCTCTTTCACCCGCAACTCGCCGGCATCGCGGATCGTCGTGGTTCCCTTGGCGAGAGCTGCTGCGACTGCGATGATTGGGAGTTCATCGATCACGTTGGGGATGATATCGCCACCGATCTCGATCCCGCTGAGTTCGTTGCCCCGCACGATCACGTGTCCGACGGGTTCGCCGCCCTTGCTGTCGAGTACCGTGTCGGTGATGTTGGCACCCATGCGGACGAGCACGTCGACGATGCCGGCGCGGGTCGGGTTGAGGCCGACGTTTTGGATGGTGAGTCTGGCGCCAGGTTGCACCGAGGCGGCGACCAGCCAGAAGGCGGCGCTCGAGATATCTCCCGGCACCGTGAAGTCCTGCGATTCGGGGATCTGGCGGCCGTAGATGGTGATGTGGTTGCCGTCCGTGAGCGTCTTCACCTGGAACTGTTTCAGCATGCGCTCGGTGTGGTCGCGGGTAGTCTGCGGTTGCGTGAGCGTTGTCTTGCCACGGGTGAACAGACCGGCGAGCAAGATGGCGCTCTTCACCTGGGCGCTGGCGACTGGTAGATCGTAGTGCATCGGCGTGAGATCGCCGCCCCTGATCTTCAGTGGGGGGCAACCTTTCTCACCTTCCGCGGTGATGTCGGCTCCCATTTTCACCAAGGGTTCGATGATGCGATCCATCGGGCGGCGCGAGAGCGACTCGTCCCCGATCAACTGGCTGCGGAACGGCTGCGCGGCGAGGATTCCTGAAATCAGGCGCATGCTGGTGCCGGAGTTGCCGCAATCGATCGGACCTGATGGCTCGACCAGTTCGAGGCTCTTCCCGTGCACGGCTATCTTGGTCGGTCCGGCGTTGGTCTCCTCGAGGACGTCGATTTTCACCCCGAGTGCGCGCATCGCCCCCATGGTCGCCAAGCAATCTGCGCTCGGTAAAAAGCCATCGATCTCACAGCGCCCGTTGGAGAGCGCTGCGATCATGATTGACCGGTGGGAGATGCTCTTGTCTCCCGGGACGGTCATCTCTGCCGAGATCGGCTTGGCTGCCCGCACTCGAAATTCCCTTTTTCTCTGATCCATCGTGGTTGTGGTTTGGCTACTTCTCGTTCGCGATTTGCTTCGCTTTCAATAGTGTGCGACCCGCGGGCTGTCTAGTCCGCATCGTGATTCCCGAGCCCATCGCGCTGTTCTTTGGCGTGTCGTAGCAGTGCCTCGAGCTGGTCGGAGTCACCGGACTCGAGCAAGCGGAGAGCCTCATTTAGTTTTGCCGACAAATCCTTCAGGGCGGGGATGATTGCCGGGCTGTTCTCAAGTAGGATTTCTGCCCACATCCCAGGCGGTCCAGAGGCGACGCGGGTCGTGTCACGCAGGCCGGCACCGGCGATTCGGCCGAAGGAGGGGTCGACCCCGAGCGCGCTGGCGACGACCAGCGAGGCCGCGAGATGTGGAAGGTGGCTGATGCGCGCGACGGCTGCATCGTGCTCGTCTGGCCGCATCCTCAGGGTGCGACATCCAAGCGCCTTCCAAAAGTCTTCCACCGTGGCGGTCGCGATCTCGGTCGAGGTGGCACCCGGTGTCAGGACGCAGGCGGCACCTTGAAAAAGATCAGCGCTCGCGTGTTCGATGCCTGCTTGCTCCTTGCCAGCCATCGGATGGCTGCCGACGAAATGAATGTCCGCTGATCCAGCGAGTCGCGCATCGATCGCGGCGACCACATTTCCTTTCACGCTACCGAGATCGGTCAGGATTGCGCCCGTCAGATCAGGCAGTTCGAGCAGTCGCTCAACTAGCGCGGGCATGACTCCGACTGGTGTGGCGAGGATGATTAAATCAACCCCGTCCACGACTTGTTGGAGGTCGGTGGACGCGAGGTCGGCAATCTGTAGCCGGTTGATTTCCTCGACCGCTGCCGCACGCCGTGCCCAGAGTCGTACCGATTTAGCGCAGCCGCTCGCGCGCGCTGCGAGCGCCACGGAACCGCCGAGGAGACCCGGCCCGAGAACTGCGATGTTGATAGGGAAATCCATCGATCAGTGGCTCAGGAAGAACTCCGATGGGATCCCGGCAGCCAACACGATAGGGAAGAGCCACCCGCAGAAGGGCAACTGAGAAGGAAAGAGTCTTTGAAGAGGTGAGCGCCTCCGGAACAACGGTTAGGGGACTCGGAAGTGCTTCTTGGTGATCGGGCATAGAACCTCGGTGCCTGGTGGGAGGGGAACGTCGTTCTCGTCGGTGACATTGACGAGCGCCTTGCTCTTGTCCGAGACGAAGGGGCTGTAGACGAGTCCATACTTACCCGGAACCGCTTCAGCGTAGGGAACGTCCTTGCTCGGAGTAGGATCAAGTTTTGGATCAGGAAGTGGTTCGTCCTTCCCCAGTTCTGGTTCGTTGCTGGAAACGATATCGCTCTCCTCGTCGTTCGAATCCATCCCACGTGGTTTCACGATGCCATCTGGGTCGGACGGCGGGAGGCGTTGCGAGCCACTATTGTTGTCCAAGTTGCTCGCCGTGTTTTTCTTCTCGGTCGGGCTGTGTGTGCCGCCACGCCCGTAGCGCGGTGGCTTCGACGAGTTACCCCTCGGGTTATCTTCGGCAGAATGAAAAA
This sequence comes from Verrucomicrobiales bacterium, assembly GCA_047619485.1. Classification (GTDB taxonomy): domain Bacteria; phylum Verrucomicrobiota; class Verrucomicrobiia; order Verrucomicrobiales; family DEV007; genus JBLHKE01. The sequence continues at coordinate 9,624 of JBLHKE010000188.1, forward strand.
CGGTACCGCGACGTCCGGTCGGCTGATCGAGACAGCTAACGAATGGTAGTGAAAGTGCGATGATTAATAACAGTGAGAGTGGATTCTTCATAGGAGTGTGGGTTTTTCCTCCTTCTATCCTAATAGTTTAGGCTCGTGGATCAACCATTGAATTCTGGAGTTGAGCCACGAGGCGGTAAAGCAAAGAGATGGTCGGATTTGGCCTAAAAACTAGACCATTCTACGCTAATACGCGTCGATCACGGCAAATCATTCAGATTATTTTGGAAAATTGGCGATTTTTCGTCTTGTACGCTCGATCACCCTGATTTGGTCACAATTTCCGCTTCGCAGGACGGTTCTCCGGGGGCTTGCACCTCCTAGACGATGCGTCTAGATTCGGCCCCTTATGTTACAAGCTGGAATCGTAGGCCTACCAAATGTCGGGAAATCGACACTCTTCAATGCCGTCACTCGCACCCGAAAAGCGGCGGCCGAGAACTATCCGTTCTGCACCATCGACCCCAATATTGGCGTCGTCATCGTGCCGGACGAACGGCTCGAAAAACTCGTGGAGATTTCCAATTCGCAGAAGACCGTGCCCACCGCGATCGAGTTTGTCGACATCGCTGGGCTGGTCGAAGGCGCGTCGACTGGCGCTGGACGCGGCAACCAATTCCTCTCTAACATCCGTGAGGTGGACGCGATCGTGCAGGTGGTGCGATGTTTTGAGAACGACGACATCATCCACGAGCTCGGTTCGGTCGATCCTCTGCGCGACATCGAGATCATCAACTCTGAGCTGGTGCTCGCGGACATCGCGACGATTGAGAAGCGCCGTCACTCGCGCGACAAGAAAGCCAAGGGAGGTGACAAGGAGGCCAAGGCCGAGGTCGAACTCATCGACAAACTGATGCCGCACCTCGACCAGGGTAATCCGGCGATCACCGCCGAGCTGAACGACAACGAACTCAGGTTGATCAAAGACTTTTTCCTGCTCAGCTCGAAGCGCACGATTTTCGCCTGCAATGTCTCCGAAGATGAACTCGCTGGTGCCTTGGAGAATCCTGACTCCCACGACATGGTCGCCAAGGTTCGTGATTACGCCGCCAAGGCGCACGGGGCTGAGGCGGTGGTGATCTCCGCGCAGATCGAGGAAGAGATGGCCGACCTCGAACCAGATGAGGCCAAGGAGATGCTCGCCGAGATGGGCGTGCAGGACAGCGGGGTTTCTTCTTTGATCAAGGGGGTCTATCACCTGCTTGGCTTGCGCACCTACCTGACGACCGGCGAGCAAGAATCGCGCGCTTGGCCGATTCCGGAAGACTGCAAAGCGCCCCAAGCTGCCGGCGTTATCCACACGGACTTCGAGCGCGGATTCATCGCTGCGGAGGTGGTTCACTACGACGATCTGATCGCCTGCGGTTCGAAGGTTGCGGCGAAAGAGGCCGGGAAACTGCGCATCGAGGGCAAGGAATACGTCGTCAAAGATGGTGACGTGATCGAGTTCCGGTTCAACGTCTAGTAACCGGCTACCAGCCCTTGACGCTGGCTGGTGGATTGGCGATAGGTGGGCATGAGCAACACCTATCTCGAATCTCTATTCTCACTCGAAGGCAAGACCGCCGTGGTCATCGGCGGCACTGGCGAACTCTGCGGCGCAATGGCGGAGGGACTCGCCGGCGCGGGGGCTGAGGTCGTCTTGGTCGGGCGTAGCGAGGAGAAAGCCAAGGCGCGTCTAGAGTCGATCGAGGCGGCTGGCGGCAAGGGGTATTTTCTCCCTGCTGACGTGACCGATCGCGCGAGCCTCGAGGGCTTGCTCGCTGCGACCGTCGAGCGTTC
>JBLHKE010000189.1:0-11435 GCA_047619485.1 Verrucomicrobiales bacterium
CAGGTTGGTGGGGCGGGACGGCCACGCTCCCGTATTTGGTGCTCGGGTTGAGGGGAGGCAGGTACCGCCGACTAGGTGATTTTATCGGAGCCGAAGTGGCGCTGTAGCGCTTCGGGGATCTGGATGCTGCCGTCGGGTTGCTGGTAGGTCTCGAGCAGGGCGACGTAGAGGCGTGGGAGTGCCGTACCGCTGCCGTTGAGGGTGTGACAGAACTTGTTCTTGCCGGTCTCGGCGTCCTTGTAGCGCAGGTTCATACGGCGCGCTTGGTAGTCCTCAAAATTGCTGCAGCTGCTGACTTCGAGGTACTGATTTTGGCCTGGTGCCCAGACTTCGATGTCGTAGGTCTTGGCGGAGCCGAATCCGACGTCGCCGGTGCAGAGTTCGATGACGCGGTAGTGGAGGCCGAGGAGCTGAAGGACTTTTTCTGCGTTTGCGGTGAGGTCTTCTAACTCGGCATACGATGTTTCTGGTTTGACGATTTTTACCAGTTCGACTTTGTCGAACTGGTGCATGCGGATCAGGCCGCGGCTGTCGCGGCCTGCGCTGCCGGCTTCGCGACGGAAGCAGGGGGTGTAAGCGGTGTATTTGATTGGAAGTTCGGCTTCTTTTTTGATGCTCTCGCGTTCGAGGTTGGTCACCGGAACCTCGGCGGTGGGAATGAGGAACATCTGGTTGTCCTCGAGCCCGTACATGTCATCCTCGAATTTCGGTAGTTGGGTGGTGCCGTACATGCAGTCGCGGGCGACGACGTATGGTGGGCTGATCTCCTTGTAGCCGTGCTCGGTGGTGTGGAGGTCGAGTAGGAAGTTGATCAGGGCGCGTTCGAGTTTGGCACCCTGTCCAGTGTAGACCGCGAAGCCGCTACCGCTAATTTTTGCGGCTGCCTCGAAGTCTACCAAGCCGAGTTCCTCGGCGAGGGTGACGTGGTCTTTTGGCTCGGTGATGTCGGGTTTTTCTCCCCAGGTGCGGATCTCTGGGTTGGCGGTTTCGTCGGCTCCGACAGGGCAGTCTGGGTAAGGAGTGTTGGGGATATTGAGGAGCAGGTCGCGCTGTTTTTCGTCTGCGGTATCAGCCGCTTCGCTGATGGCCTTGATCTTGTCGCCAATGGCGCGCACCTGCGCTTCGATCTCGCTGGTGTCTTCGCCCTTCTGTTTAGCCGCACCGATCTCCTTGGAGATGCGTTTGCGTTCCCCTTGAAGATTCTGTTTCTCTGTCTCACAGCTGCGGCGGATCTCGTCGCATTCGAGGAGTTGGTCGAACAGAAGGTGGGCGTCGCCACCGCGGTTTTTGATTCGTTCTTTGAAGGTTTCTACGTCTTCGCGGATGAGCTTGATATCGAGCATGGTGTTGGAGATTAGCGTGGGTGGGTGGAAGGTAAAGGTGGGATTTTTTGGTGGGGTGTGGAGGAAGTGTTGGGGATTCCTTTGGAGCGTTTTTGGTAGATTGTGTCCGGTGTGGGGCGGGTCTGGCTGAGGAGGGGGAGGCGCAGAAATTTTCAGGTTGGGTAGGAGGATGTCTTTGGTTTCCCAACGGGGCGGCTTTTGGTTGATGATCGCGCGGTGGTCGGGCAGGAGTGCCCGAATGACGGTGTGGCCTGCTGCGGTGCTAAATGAAAAAGGGGCGACCTTTGCAGGCCGCCCCTCTGGTGATCGATGGAGTCGATGCAGGTTAGACCTCGATGAGTGAGGTGCTGGAGGATGTCTTTTTGTCCTTCTTAGGCTGCTTCGAGTTCTTCTCTTTTTTCGGCTCAGCTTGTTTTGCTGGCTTGGAGGCTTTCTGGACCTTGGAGCGGAGTTCGCCGACCTGCTTCTTCAGGTCGTCTACCTGCTTCTTCAGGTCGCCGATGGCATTGCCGACGCGCTGGTCACGTGCCTGGAGGTGTTGACGGAGCTTGGCCGCGTCGATCATCTGAGGCGCGGCGGCGGGTTTTGTTTTGGCCTTTGCCGCGGGCTTGGCGTCCTTTTTGCATTCTGGGGCAGCCTCGCCTTTTTCGCACTTAGGACAGGCTTTGCCATCCTTCTTGCAGTCCGGGCAAGCTTTGTCCTTGTCGCATTTCGGAGCGGGCTTGCCGTCCTTTTTACATTCTGGGGCAGCTTTGCCTTTTTCGCACTTAGGACAGGCTTTGCCATCCTTCTTGCAGTCCGGGCAAGCTTTGTCCTTGTCGCATTTCGGAGCGGGCTTGCCGTCCTTATTACATTCTGGGGCAGCTTTGCCTTTTTCGCACTTAGGACAGGCTTTGCCATCCTTCTTGCAGTTCGGGCAAGCTTTGTCCTTGTCGCATTTCGGAGTGGGCTTGCCGTCCTTTTTACATTCTGGGGCAGCTTTGCCTTTTTCGCACTTAGGACAGGCTTTGCCATCCTTCTTGCAGTTCGGGCAAGCTTTGTCCTTGTCGCATTTAGGGCAGGCCTTGCTATCTTTTTTGCAGTCTGGGCAACCGCGCTTGATGTCCTCACGAAGCTGGCCGTGGAGTTTTTCGCCGTGGGCTTTGAGTCCTTTCTCAATCCGGTCGGCGATGTCGTTGGCTCCGGCGGCGCGCAGGTGCATCATCGCGCTGCGCATGTGATGCATCTTCTTGTGCTCGTCGACGTTTTTCCCCTGGAGCTGGTTGCGGAGGTCTGGACGACCACGCCCGGCGCGAGGGGAGGATAGTGGCTGCGGGCGAGCGCCGCGCTGGGCCATTGGTGCGCGTCCAGGGCCACCACGTGGAGCTCCGGAGAATCCACGATTGTCAGGCTTCCGGTTCTGGGGCGTGGCGCGATCGTTGGCTCTGGGCTCACGACTTTTGGAATCCGCGTGCTCATGTGCTTTGTGCTCATGTGCTTTGTGCTCATGCGCTTTGTGCTCATGCGCTTTGGGGGCGGGCTTTTTCTGCTCTTGCTCGGCCTTCTGCTTGATGGCGGCGAGTTTCTTTTCGATCGCAGCCGCTTGATCTTTTTTGCCGGCCTTTTTGAGTTCCTTGATCTTGGCCTCGATCTTCATCATCATTTGCTCGCGCTGGTCGTCGCGCTTGGCAACGTAGAGGAGCGGGCTGTTGCCCATCTCTGCGAGTGCCAGACCTGGACCACTGAAGGAAGTAAGCTCGAAGCCTTCCGGGGTCATCCGGAACGGCTCGGGGTCGTTCAACAGGTCGACCGTTTTCGGTTGGGCGTCAGCGACAATGACCAAACCGTCCTGATCTGGGGCACCCTCAGGTGGGGACAGGTTCAATAGAACCGCCGAAGCGGTGAGCGGCGCGAGCACCGCGAAGGTTAGCAGGGGGAGTAGAATCCGTTTCATTGAGCCAATTCTAAACCGTTTTCGTCGAATTGAAAAGTGGGGCTCGGGAATTTTTTTAGCTTGCCGAATCGGTGCTACGGGCTGTGTTTTACGGGGATTCGGGTACGAGGCCGAGCTGGTCTGCAGGTTTAAGAGCCTGTTGGACTTACCCGATCCGGCAAGAATCATTTTATAATTCGCCCAGATCGGCTCGCTGAATCGTCATTGAATCCATTCAAATCCTCCCCAGCAAGCGGATCTGGATCGGAATTCTAAACGTTTTTGCTCAAATCCTTTAAGCCCAACAGGCTCTTAACGAAACTGTAATACGGCCTGAACCGGATAATGATCCGAGGGAAAAGCGTCTTCTCGCTTGAAATAGAGGACGGCGGCGGAGCTCACCTGCGTTCCTTCGGGGACGAAAATGTGGTCGATTTTCTGGCCGGATTTGCACCCGCGGAAGCCGTGGAACGTACCGGTATCCGAGGCGTCTGGATTGGCGAGCCAGTAACTATCCCCGAGGTGTTTGCTGAGGTGCTGGATGGCCGGGTTCGCCCTGGTGGCGTTGAAGTCGCCCATGAGGATGACTGGCTCCTCGGGGTGCTTGCGACCCTTGATGCGCTCGATGATGAGTTTGGCTGCTCCCAGGCGTGACTCCTGGCTCTGGTGATCCCAATGGGTGTTGAACACGTAGAATGAGCGTTTGCTGAGTGTGTCTGTCAGCCGCACCCAGGTGCAGATGCGTGGGATCTTGTTGCCCCAGGTTCTGGAGGCGATCTCCCCGGGTGTGTCGCTTAGCCAGAAGGTGCCGCTATCGTCAGGATCGAGTTTGAACCGATCGGTCCGGAATAGGATTGGAGAGTATTCCCCGCGCCTCTTGCCATCGTCGCGCCCGACGCCGAAGACGGTGTATTTGTCGACGGCAGGCTGCAGGTCTTGCAGCTGTTGGTGGAGGGATTCCTGCAGGCCGAGGAGGTCGGCATCGAACGACTTGATCGCATCAATGACGAGCTGCTTGCGGTGGCGCCAGTGGTTCTTGCCTTCCTCGTTCCGGTTCAAGTAGCGGATATTGAAGGTGACGACGTCGAGCTCTAGGTGCGGCGACTCGTCAGCAGCGGTGCTAGCTGCCGGAGCTAGTAGGGTCGCAATCAGTACCCATACGAGGATGGCGTGGAAGTTGCGCATAGCGGAAAATTCTGTTCTATGCGGCGGGGTGCCCCAGTTGCCGGACTAGCGTGGGGTCCACTTATAGAATTTCTGGCCGACGCGGATCTTCTTCAAGTCGACGTCGTCCACTAGGTCGGCGACGACATGGGTGCCCTCGACCTTGGTGACCTTCATGGTGACTTGGTTGGGGACGATGGCGCCGGTCCTGATGCTGAGTTGGTCACCGACGTTTAGCGGGTGCTTAATACGCAATTTGAGAATGCAGAAGCGCCACTCGGAGTTGACGGTGCTGACGGTTCCCATGTAGCGCGCGAATTTGTTTTCGACCTCGGTGGCCGGGTCTTTGATCTCTGGCGGCTCTGGGGTGGCGGCTGCGATCATCCCCAGCGTGATGGCTGGCTCGGTTTCCGCTTCGCGCACGTGGGTTCCATTTTCGAGCTTGAGTCCCTCGGGGATCCGCTGCGTGTCAGCGGACACGACCTCGGTCTGTTCGACGACGGGTGCGGCTGGGGGTGTTCTTTCTACGAGCGGTCTGACTGGCTCGTAGGAGCCCGGGATTGGCAGTGGCGTAGCGTCGAGCCCAGCCGGCTCAGGGAGCACGAGCGGCAGGGGTTCGCCGGTAGAGGTCTTGCCGAGGCGCGCCGGGTCGCGTGCGGTCTTGCGGTAGATGTCCTTCAGGGCATCACCGACCAGTACGAACATTGTCTCGCGTCCGCCGGTGCCATGGGTCTCGAACATGTCGATGACTTGGCCGTCGGAGACGCGGATTTTTTTCATCGTGAGTTTGTGGAAGTCGCCTTCGATGATCATTCGCGGCACGAAGATGTAACGTGCGCCAGTGGCCTTGCCGATGCTGACAGCGCTCTGTTCGGGCGCGAGATAGGTGCTTTCCTCAATCGCTTTCGCAAGCGGTTGGTTGCTTAAGTGATCGATGACCGAGTAGGCTTTGGTCTTGAGCAGGCCGCCGGTGAGAGTGTCGGCGAAGGATCGACCTAGATCGCTGCGCTGTTGGCCATCGACGGTGACTTCCCCCTGCAGGACGATAACGGAATTTTTACCAGGGGTGTGCGCGAAGTCGCTAAAAGCAGGGGAGAGAAGCGACAAGAAGAGGGCACACGAGCAAGACAATAGCTTGTGTAGTTGTTTCATGGTAACGGCAGACTACCTCGCTGGAGGGGTGCAGGTAAATGCTTATTATTGGGGATTTACTTGGTTGTTAGCGGCTTGTATTTGGACGGTTGGAGTCAGCACTTATTCGAATGGGAGCTCGAATTCAGTGGGTTGCGTGCCGATTTTATCTGGTTGAGGATCTAAGATGAGCACTTCCCGCACGTTTTCTCTGATTGTTTCAACTCTCCTTAGCGCGACGCTTGCGTTGTCGATGGCAACGGACGGAGCGGCTGGTGAGATCAGCTATGCGATCTTGGCATCGGAATCAACCGTCGCAGAAGATGGATGGATGGAGGTGATCGCGGCCCTCGAGAAAAAGTATCCTGGAGCAGCGAAGATCGAATTTACGGATGGTCAGCCCCAGGCGGCTTTAGCGGAGTTGAAGAAACGACGCCCTCGCTATGCGTGCTTCGTTGCGCAACATGGCGAGGTGACGCGTGATTTTGTGACCCAGGTGCACCAGCTGACCCGCGGGTTAGACGACGATCCCTATGCGGATGTTCGCTGGGGGATCCTGACTGGCTACGATGCGGCGAACGCGCTTTCGATCGCCGAGACCTCCGAGCCGCTCGTGATCGAGCGCGTCGCTTCGGGGACAGAGGTGGCTTTAGATCAATGTCAGGAAGGGATCTGGTACTGCGAGTTGAAAAAAAATCGCATGGTCAAAAAAGTGAAGGGTGGGGAGCCAGTCGAGTCGAGAGGGCCAGACGACACCACGCGGGTGTTGGCGGAGACCTTGAATGATTACAAGGCGCAGTTATTCGTCACCTCAGGCCATGCCACCGAACGCGGTTGGCAGATCGGGTTTACTTACAAGAACGGGTTTTTCAAGAGTAAGGACGGGCAACTCTTCGGTCAGAATCTGAAGGGCGAGAGGATTGATGTGGTGTCGCCCAACCCGAAGGTCTACATGCCGATCGGCAATTGCCTGATGGGGCACATCGATGGTCCGGATGCGATGGCGCTGGCGTGGTTGAAGAGTGCTGGGGTGCGCCAGATGTTGGGCTACACCGTGCCGACCTGGTACGGCTACTCTGGTTGGGGTTGCTTGGATTATTTTGTGGAGCAGCCGGGGCGCTATTCGTTCGCGGAGGCGTATCTTGCGAACCAGCACGCGACGATCCACCGGTTGGAGACATGTTTCCCGGAAGTGGCACGGGAGAAGTTGGGGGGGCCGAACGATGCGATGAAGTTGCGCTCGAAGGTCAGAGGGACGGCGGCTGCGAAAAGATTGGGGCTAGGTTTGCAGGATGGGATCGGGCTGGTTTTCGATCGAGATGCAGTCGCGTTCTACGGCGATCCTGCTTGGGATGCGCACATGGCGGATGGCAAGTTGGCTTACGGGCAATCGCTGACAGAAGAAGATGGAGTGTGGACCTTCGAGGTGAAGCCGAGCGCTGGGCAGCAGTCGTTCGAGCCGATCAACGTCAATGGCACGCAGCGCGGCTGGCGGCCGATGATTGGATTTTTGCCGAAACGGTTAGTGGGGGAGATCGAGGTTCTGGAAGGAGCCGAACTGGGCGCCGTGGTCACGGATGATTTCGTGCTGCTGCCGAACCCGCGGGAGGTGGTCGAGGGCAAGGCTTATCGCGTCAAGTTCCGGGCGAAGTAAGGATGTTGAAGGGCACCTCCGGAAACCTGCTGTGGAAATGGGGCGCAGAGAAAATTCCCGCTGGCGAGGCGATAAACGCTAAGCTATCTGGTGATAGTGGGCGCTTTAGCAACGAAGACATCGGGGATTTTATCAAGCTCCAGCCCGCATGAGGTTTTCGGAGGTGCCCTTAAGGAACTTGGTTAGCTGAGGGGGATACGCCACTGCTACTTGATGCGCAGAAATCCGCGTCCTTTGGTCGGGATTTTCATCATGCGCTCGAAGCCGTCACCTTCGACTGCCTGTAGCGTGATCCAATCTCCCGCATGCATGGTGCGGCTGAACTCGATCGCCTGCTGGCGTCCGATCAAGGTCGGGAAGAGGAAAACGGTGTCGCCGTCCAAGCTGCTCGCTACGCTGGCGGCAGTGCTCGAATTAGGTGCGAGTGGCGTCGGCACCCCGGCGACCCATTCACCGCCGGTGCCCGCACGGAAAATTGCTTCATCGGCATTGCGGATACCGGTGTCGACGTAATCGATGATCGCGTAAGCTCCGTTTTCGGTGCGGCGTGTCAGGATGAGCCGCTCGCCATCACCGTCGATGCGGAATGGTGCGTGGAATAAGCCCTGGTTTAGATTGCGATCGCAGTAGATGACGAGGTGCTGGCCGGGAGTGATCACCGAGTCCTCTGGAAAGGCGAAGCGCAATGCTGGGAGGTCGTAGTAGCTTTGCACGAGTTCGATGTTAGCGAGTGAGATTTCGGTGTCACTGGTGTTGCGAATCTCGACGTAGTCCGGATGCCCGCCGCGTTCGTCTTGCAGGCTGCGGGTGTTGATTGAGACAACTTCAGAAATCTCCAAACCGGGCTGGCCATCGTCAATCGCCAGAGTGTGGAGCCGTGATAGCTCACCGGGCAGCGACGCCCCTGGGCTCTCAGGAATTTCGACAAGTTCACCGCTTAGATCCAATACTTCGACGTAGAATTCTATCTCGGCACCTGCAGGCAGGCCGTTTGCGAGCAGGCCACTAAAAAATCCGTCCTGCACGAGGCCATCTTGATGCAGTCCGTCGTCATAGAGGATCACTCTCTTGAAACCGGCTTCGGGAATGTCGATGCGACGCCACAGGAGGCTCATGCTGACGATGATGCCGTCGTCGATGCCGGTCGCGTTGAATCGAATCGGCCGATCCGGACCGAAATTCTCGATCGAGAAACCATCGATTGTCGCCTTCGGTGGCAACGGTCCGTTGTCGACGTTGGTGGAGCCAGGGTCTGGAGACCCGTTGTAGGTAAAGGCGCGCAGTCCATCGTTGAAGCGGCTGTAAGCCACGTCTTCGAAGCTCTCGATGTAGTTGACGCGGTCGATCTCGATCCCGTCTGAACTGTTGAGGCAGATCGTGGCGCCCTTCGCAGGGAGTTTGAATCCTGTGTGCAGTTCGGAGCGGATTCTCTTAGAGCAAATCAGCAGGACGCGTTCGCCAGTTTCGAGCTCGATCGCTGGAAATTGGAATTTGCGTTCGGTTGATAGTTCGCCTTCTGGGAGGGGGGCTTGTTCCGCCGGGAGAACCTCTAAAGTCCATCCCTCTAGGGAAACTTTCTCGGGTGCTCCGTTGTAGATCTCGATGTAGTCGGAGACTTTCCCGTCGCTGAGTTTGATCGTTTCGCTGTTGGCGAGAATCTCGTTGATGACCGGTTTTTGCAAGCCGGGGCGGATCGTGGAACTTGGAAGTGTTGATACGGTGCCGGTCACACTACCGCTTAGGGCGACCCACAATGTTGTGCCAGAACCAACGAGATCTGGTTCGCCATCGCCGTCGAGATCACCGGTCGCGAGGAACTCGCCGGCGGGCACGTCGACGGTGATTCCGGGGACACGCTTGCCGTCTTCGCCTTTCGTTAGGATGCTGATGCAGGAGAGGATCTTGCAGGACATCGCGTAGTCGATAGAGCCGTCGCCATCGAAGTCTGCTTCGGTGATTGAGGTGGCGGGGAAGCTTGGCGAACCGTCGAGCGGCCTCGATTCGGCTGAGAATCTGATGCCTTCGCCCCCGGTGAGGACGAGGATACCTGCATCGCTGCCAGCGATGAGGTCGAGGTTGCCGTCGTCGTTGTAGTCGACCACGCTGATGTCTTGGCTCCAGCGGATGTCGATGTTCTGCGGGCGATAGTAGTGGCGAGTGTAGCCATTGCGTTCGCGCTCGAACAGGTCGCCCTCGTTTTCGACGATGGCGATATCACTCTCGAACCCGACCCCAGCGATGTCTAGATCTCCGTCCTTGTCGAAGTCAGCAACGACCATGTCGAGCGGTTCGTGGACGAAGTTGTGGTCTTGGATGTGCTCGAAAGTACCATCGCCGTTGCCTTTGAAGAAGCTCAGCCGGCAATCGCTGTAGCCTGAGGCGAGATCTAGCACGCCATCGTTGTCGAGGTCGACGGTGACGATGGACAGCAGCCTCCCACCGCCTGTCGTCTCCGGGAGGTAGAACTTCATCTCTGGCTCGAAAGTGCCATCGCTGTTGCCGAGACGAACCGAAATGGAACCTGGGAGTGCGAGGTTGCTACAGACGATGTCGATCACCCCATCGCTATTGATGTCGGTGATTTCGGAGGCGCTGGGAACCTCGCCGATTTCCTGTGACTCGGGTGGGCCGAGTTTCCCCCCCGGGCCAGCCAGGCGCACCGTCACCTCCCAGCTGCCCTTGTGGGTCTGGAGGACGTCATCTCGGCCGTCTCCGTTGATGTCCTTCACCAACAGTCCGGTAATCTCGCCATCGACCGGGTAGACCCCGTCGAGGACACTGAATCCGGTGGCGCCTGGGCGCGTGATGAGGATGCTGATATCGGTCGACTTGCGGTTGATTACTGCGAGATCTGGGTAGCCGTCCTCGTTCATGTCGACGCCGACGAGTTCGCGCGGGCTCCTCCCGACTGGAGCCTCTGAATCGGCGATTAGTATGCCCTGTTGGTTGCGGTAGGTCAGGACGCGATCGTAGTTGCGTAGTACCACGACGAGGTCGTTCCAGCCGTCGTTGTCCATGTCGATGATTTCCATTGCGCGCGGTCCGCCTGGTACGCTGATGACCTGTTCGATGCTCTCAGTGATGCCTGTGTGGATGTGGATGGTGCCGCTGTCGCGCTGTGCCGTGACGAGATCCAGCGCGGACGGGTCATTGGTGCGGATGGCGCCGAGGGCGAAAGATCGCGCCCGTTGGATGGTGAGTTCCTCGACGATTTCGAGTATGCCATCGGCCACCGGGCTTAGTTTCCAAAGTGTCGCTGCCTCAGCATGGGTGACGTGGACAGAGTCGCTACCGTCACCGTTGGGAACCGTGCGGAACGAGTAGACAGGCTTAGGAAAATCCCCATCCTTCGGGATCGAATCGAGAGCAGGAATGTCGGTGATTGCCTCGAAGCCTCCACCTCCAAGGCTGCGGTATTGGCGGACTCCATTGTCTGGACCGCCGACGACGAGATCGTTCACCCCGTCACCATCAAAGTCTCCGGCGGTGAGATTGCGGACGCCGGGCCAGGCGTCGATCACCACGGTCGGCGTCGGATCGAACTGTCCGTCACCGTGGTTGATGAAGATCACGACCTTGCCATCGAATGGGGCGCAGGTGCTGATGTCTGCGTGGCCGTCGCCGGTCACGTCGGCACAGGTGATGCCCCGCAACTCCTGGGTCTCGGAGGAGAGGTGCGTCGCGGTGGAAAATTCGCCCGCGCTGGTGGCGAGATAGACGGTGATTGTGCCGTCGAGATTAGCGACCGCAAGATCGGGTTTGCCATCCGAGTTGAAATCGGCGCTGCAGATTCCTTTCGGTCCCTCCCGGCGGTGAGCAGCGACGTTCGGATTGCCCACGTCGAGCCGGTTGCCGAACGATTTGAGGTTATCGAAAAGCTGAGCGTTCGCAGGAAAGGCAAGGCTAGACAGCGCGAGAAGAAAGGCGGCGAGGGCGCGATAGTGCATGATGGCAACGGGTCGGGGGTTTAAGAGCCGCAGTTCGTATCGGACCGCGAATCCACCGATATGCCAAGTTCTAGCACGGATTGGATTCATCAAAAAGATCCGTCTCGATCATCGCACCCCTGTCGAAACGAGATTTTGACGGGAAAAGGGGCAAAACCTCCCCGCTTCATTGCCTACAGGCAGATGAACAAGTCCGCCCTCCCGGCGCTCCGCAGAGCCAAATGGGAAGTATTATATCCTAAATATTTCTACTGGCTGACGCGCATCGGCATCAGGACGTAGAG
>JBLHKE010000190.1:0-11316 GCA_047619485.1 Verrucomicrobiales bacterium
TGGCGACGCCCATGGTGCGTACGAGGGCAGAGTAGAGGATCACTGCCACCACGGTCAGCGATGCCGCCATGATAATATAGGTGATGTTGCGGAAGACCGCCTCACGGTGCGTCAGGAGCCTCTTCTTGGGTGCGCCTGCTTCGACCTTCTCCTCGTCGTCCCAGAGAGGTGATTCAAACGGTAGCCGGCGGCGCTCGAACTCGTCCGCAAATCCGATTTCCGATTCATCAGCGATGTCCTCATCGCGCAATTTGCGGAAGGAGAGGGGGCGGCGAGGGAGTGGCTCCGATTTCTTCTTCTTTTTTAGATCTTGCTTGGATTCCTCTTCACCCGGTTTCTCGATGATTTCGAGCGGCGCTTTGCAATAGCCACAACCCATGCGATGGCCGATGAACGCGCTGTTGAGTTTCACCTCTCTGCCACAGGAGGGGCAATCGAGGAGTAGGTAATCACCCACCTTGACCCGCTCTTCTGGAAGAGCTTTCTCATCGGCTTCCGGTCGCGGTTTCCGGGCGCGTTCGAGCACCGGTTTCGGATCGATTTTTTTAGGAGCCATGTCTCATGGAAGGGAATCTGCGACGCGTCTAGCGAGAGAAAACCCCCAGCCCTGAATGAGCGGGTGAAATCGAGCGTTTCCTCTAGAAGTCGTGAGAATAGGAATGGCGGGTTGGCGAGTCAATCACTGAGCACCAGATTCGTCGTGATTGGAGAGGGCAATTTCACCGATTTGGGTGCACGGGGCGGAAAGATTTACCAATAACCATCCTCTTTTTTTGTGATTTATTCCTCACTGGTTCCGCTTTCTCAGCCATCTTCACCTCCTATGGGCAGGCGTGCCTGAGTTACCAGAGCAGAGCGGGGCGGTTATTCGCGGTTGGTAGAGCCCAGCCGTCGCCAGATCAAGAACAGTCCGACCGCTGCGAAGAGCACGCACAGCCCCCAGTACATCTCCATGATTTCCTCGTGCTGTCGGCGCACTAGGAGTTTGGCTGCGCGACCGTATTTTTCATCGATGAGTGGCTCGATCGGCTTCTCCAGCTTGTTGAAAATCTCGACGTAGATGAATAGCGGCACCATGCTCAGTGGAGCGACGCACCTGTGCAGCCAGTGGGCGCGTTTTTTGAATACGAAGTAGAAGATAATCGGCAGCCCGATGCCGAAGAGTTTCATGAACCACGAGACGATGTCCTTCGGGTGGACCGGGAGCGTCTTCAGGTTGTGCAAATTGGTCTCGCCCTGCTCGTTCATCTTGGCGTAATTCTCTGGTGTCTCCCAGCCGAACACGCGCTGACCCCAGCTGATCTCCTCACCGGCGCAGACGATGAAGAACAAGCCCATCCCGAGGAAGAATAGCGCGACCTTCTTGTTCGGCATCTTGTCTCGGTAGAGCAGCGTCAGTAGCGAGAACACGCCGGCGCCGAAGAAGCCGATGAACCCGAACCACTCGTAGGTGCGATCTTCCGCACCACGGATCCCTTCGCCACTGATCCAGTAGGCGTGTGCCTCTGGGCTGATGTGATAGACCACCCAGTAGGCGATGTAGAGCGCGATGAAAAACGCGAGGCCGATGAGCGAGCGCTGCCAGGTTTTCGAGGGGAGCATAGAGAGAGATGGATCGGGACGGGGGAGCCAAGATGCACTGCTGGGGGGCAGAATCAACCGCGACGGAACCTATTCCGTTGCTACTGGACTCAGGAACAGCTGGCAGCGCACGTTGCCGCGTGTTTCGTCGAGCAACAGCTCGCCATCGACCTGTTCGATCCCCTTGAGCGGCTTGCCCTGTTGGATCGCGACCATCGTCCCGTCCGGTGGCACCCGCCTCCAGGCTTTGGTGACCGAGCCCATTGATGGCACCTCGCACTGGAAGTAAAACTCCGTGCACCACGGCATTTTTCCCCTTGTCCACGCCTCCGTGGACTCTGCGGTCAGCGCCTCAGTACGTTGCATGAATCCTGGGATCCCCCCCTCGTCGTCGCTCTTCGGTTGGATGAACTCGAGGTAGGCACTGGCGGCGATGGCGATCACCCCACAGGTGATCTCCATCATCCGAGGCTTGGGGAATCCGCGTCGCGCCATCATCAGGCTCAACCACCAACCCGTCGCCGGCGCGGTCGCTGGCAACAAGATCAGCGCGTAGTGGCGTTGTTTCGTCGTGATCAGGCTGAGCAATACCAATCCGATGACAAACCAGGCGAACAGGAAGGCACTGGCGGTTTCTTCAGGCGCAACTCGCCGCGGTACTTGGGCACCAGCCAGCTGCCATCTCGCGTGCTGTCAGGGCGATGCGTGTCTCACGCTCGCGCTGCAGGGTTCGATTTCCCAAGCCTGTAAATGTATAACTATCACATACAGAGGCAGTAACACCAGGATGCGGCGACGGTGGTGGGATGGTTCTGCGTTGAACAAGCTCATCGGCGGAGGGAGCCGGCAGACTACGGAGCCGAGTGCGCTACGTCAACCGCCTGCGAAATTTGGATTATTACATATCCGCGCTGGCTGGAATAACGAATCCGCACCAGACTCCCAACGAACCAAATTACTTAGTTTTGTACCGAAAATACCCCCTTATCCTGATTGTCGACGTGATTGCGATCATTGCAGCCGTGATGATCTACTTGCTCACAGGCGAGGTGAAACTCGGCGAGAGCAGTTTTCTCACCCATCTGTCTGGAGCCCAGCTGCTCGGGGTAGCAATCATATCGTTTCTAATTTTCCGGGTTCGTAATCTGCACGTCGAGAAAGTCTACAGCCTTAAAAATCCGCGCATCATCTGGGCACTGATCGCTGCAGGGTTCTTCTTCCTCATGGCCGACGAGCTCTTCAAAATTCACGAGAGCATCGACGAGATGATCCACTCGATCTTCAATCTCGAGGAGAACGGTTTCACAGACAGGATCGACGATCTTCTCATCCTCCTCTACGCGCTGATCGGCATCGCTGTCATCGCCGCCTACCGCCGAGAATTTCTCCTCATGAATAACGCACGGGTTCTCTTCATCTGTGGGTTCGGGCTCCTTTTCTTGATGGTAGGCCTCGACGTGCTGACGAACCGTGACGACATTCTACGCAGTTTTCTCGGTGGCGATCGCGTCGAATCCGTGGGTACCTGGCTCTCGTTTGCAGAGGAGGGTGCAAAGATTTTATCTGGCGGCTTCTTTATCATGGCCTTCCAGATCGGGCTGCGGACGGTTCGCTCCGACAAAGCCCTTTGACACCAAGACAGCTAGGCCGTCCCTTGAGCCGATGAAGCTCGCAGACATCGCCGTCATCGGTGGAGGCCCCGCCGGACTGCGGGCAGCCGAGGTCGCAGCGGTCGCAGGCGCGCGCGTCACTCTGTTCGACGCGATGCCGTCGGTCGGCAGGAAGTTTCTCATCGCCGGCAAGAGCGGATTGAATCTCACCAACGATGAGGTGCCCGCGGGTTTTCTCGCGCGCTACTCCGGCACCGACCTGCCGGTCGACGAGTGGCGCGCGCGCTTCGCCAGTTTCGACAATGCGGCACTACGCGAGTGGGCGAAATCACTCGGTGTCGACACCTTCGTATCGGCTGGCGGCAAGGTGTTTCCAAAATCGATGAAGGCGGCGCCACTGCTGCGCGCCTGGGTCAAGCGCCTGCGCGATCTCGGGGTGACTTTTCAGATGCGCCATCGTTGGAAGGGGATCAGTCCGGACGGTGGCCTGAGGTTCGAATCGCCCGACGGCCTGTGCTCGTTCGGCTACGACGCCTCGCTGCTGGCCCTCGGCGGTGCCTCTTGGCCGCAGACCGGATCCGATGGTGGCTGGGTTGAGATCCTGGCGCGGCACGGCGTGAAAATCACCCCGTTGACGCCAGCGAATGTCGGTTGGGAAATCGATTGGCCAGCCGGAGTATTATCGCTCGCTGAGGGCTTGCCGCTCAAGAATATCAGCGTCAGCCACGCTTCTCAGCACTCCCGAGGCGAACTGGTGATCACTCGCTACGGCCTGGAAGGGGCACCTCTCTACCGGCTCGGTCCCGCACTGCGCGGCGCAGTGCCAGCATCGATCGAGATCGACTTCAAGCCGGAACTGACAGTCGCACAAATCGAGCTACGCCTCGGTAAGGTGAATCGCAATTTCGTCCGCGAGGCAACCCGCCGACTCAAGCTCTCCCCGGCTGCCGCCGCCCTGCTGAAGCACCTCCCTGATCGCGGTCCTTGGACTAGCGCGGCTCAGCTCGCCAACGAGATTAAGCGCTGTCGTATCCCGCTGTCACAGCCGCGTCCGATCGCAGAGGCGATCTCCACGGCTGGCGGGATTGCCTGGTCGGAGGTAGGCAGCGACCTGATGCTGAAAAAACTCCCGGGGGTTTTCGCTGCCGGGGAGATGCTCGACTGGGAGGCGCCGACCGGTGGCTACCTGCTCCAGGCGTGCTTTACGACGGCGACCCACGCTGCCGAGGCAGCACTGCGTTTCGCTGCTGGAGAGTCGGATGGCCGTTAGCACAGGAGCGTGGGCATCTTGCCCGCATCAGGCAAACGTAGTGATGCCGCTCACCAGACTGAGCAATCGACCTCTTAAAATGTCCACGACCCCTAACCTTCCAGATCCGACCGGGACGGTCAGGCTTTCTTTACGAACTCTGACTTCAGCTTCATGGCGCCGATCCCATCGACCTTGCAGTCGATGTCATGATCGCCGTCGCACAGGCGAATGTTCTTCACCTTGGTGCCGATTTTCAAGGTTGTGGAGGTACCCTTCACCTTGAGGTCTTTGGTCAGCTTCACCGTGTCGCCATTCTGCAACTCGTTGCCGTTCGCATCGCGGATGACACCATCTTCCTCTGCGGGTGCGATCTCATCAGCGACCGTTTCCGCTGACCATTCGTGTCCGCAATCGGGGCAGGCTAGCAGGTGGCCGTTTTCGTAGGTGTATTCTGAATTGCACTCGGGGCAGTTGGGTTGCTCGTCCATTTTGACACACCCATACTAGTCTTAAGTCGCAGGTCTAGATAAACTTACCGATTTGCATATTTAGCTCAGATGCGCTCGGTCGGCCTGTCCGATGTAAGCATTTATAGCAAGAACGGCCTATCCAAACGCAGGTGGCGCGTAGCTGAAATTGGGTTTTGGAATAATGTTAGATGCGGATGCCTCCCGGCACCCGCTACCAAATCCAACTGCAATACTAGCACCCACAATGAAAATTAAATCCACGATCCTGTCGGCGACGATGCTCGCCGCAGCCACCGTCGCCCAGGCGGGTGAATCAAGCAAAGCGACCTTCAGCGAGCCGGCTCCTTCCGACCCGTTCGAGGCAGCGATCCGCACGATCACCAGCCCGACGCTGTTTGACCTCGCGGTGCCACGCACTCAGGCGCATGCCTTTTTCATGCACCAGAACATGCCGGACACCCTGCGCACTTCGCTCGGCGACCTCCCAGTCGGCGGTGACTTCCAGGTCTACGCGCTCCAGCTCGAGTTCGCGCTCAACGAGCGCTTCTCACTCGTCGCAGCGAAGGACGGTTACATCGACTTCAACCCGGACGCGACGCTTGCGCGTGCTGAGGGTTTCGCCAACATCTCCGCCGGTTTTAAATACGCGTTCCTCTACCGTCCCGAGGATGCGCTCGCCGCAGCCTTCAACCTCCAGATTGAAATCCCGATCGGCGACACCGACGTCTGGCAGGGTGAAGGCGATGGAGCTGCTATCCCGTCGGTCTCGGTCGTGAAGCTCTGGAACAACTTCCAGTTCGCCAACAACATCGGCGTGCGGGTTCCGTTCTCTTCTTCCGACAGCACCACGGCGCACCTCAACGCGCATGTCAGCTACGCGCTCACTGATCGTTTCTCGCCACTGGTCGAGTTGAATTACTTCCGCGTCCTCAAGGACGGTGCCGGTGACAGCCGCTTCGAGAAGCAGGCTGGCGGTGCCGTGCCTGCGATCGCAACCTTCGAGGGTGGTGACCTGATCAATCTCGGCTCGGCGAACGCGATCAACAAAGATTTGGTCACTCTCGGCGCTGGCTTCCGCTACCGCCTCACGGAGAACATCGACCTCGGGGCTGCCTACGAGATCCCTCTAACCGAAGAGGAAGAGAACCTGATGGAGTCGCGCATCACTATCGATGCAGTCATCCACTTCTAGGTGTTGTAGAATATTTTCAGTAATGACAAAGGGGACGGCTCTCGGGTCGTCCTCTTTTCTGTGCGCTGGTAGAGGGGAGCAATGGTGTCCCGCCATCGAGAGGGCGAGACGCTCGCGTTCCCAGTTAGCTCCGCCCTACATGGTCTGTGTTGCGAGGCAGGAAGAGATTAGTAGCTGAAGCTCACCTTCTGCCACCAGCGAGCTTTGTAGAATCTCGTGCCCTCGTTGCGGTATCGTATCTCTGGCGCTGCGGGGCGCACGCGTAGGACGGCGTCACTCTGCCAGCTCGCTGCGCCTTCGATCTCGGCGGGGTCGCTCGCCCAGATGGTGCCGTCGAGGTGCTGGCTGGCGCTCTTGATCGCTTTCAGATTCGACACGGTTTCGAATTTTCCGGTCGCGATATCAAACAGGAACAACGCGTCGTTGTTGCTCACCAGTAGCCTCGCTTCCCCGCGCAGTGGGAATAGGTCGTGGCCGGTCGGGCTGAGTGGCAACTCGAACTTCTCGTCGATGCTGAGTTTGCCATCGGCGTAGTTGAGCCGGTAGAGGAAATCGCCGAGTGCCCACAGGCACTTGCGCGCCTTGTCCCAGGTGACGCCGTGGGCGTAGGGGAGTTTCAGGTCGACGAACTCCACCGCGGAGCGATGCAATCGCAGCCTGCCGTGATTGCTGTTGGCGGTGACGATCACGCCGTCCGGCAAGAGTTCTGCCGAGTGGCAACTGCTGTAGGACGAGAAATCTTTGACGAGTTTCTGATCGCTGAAGCGCACCAGCTGCACCCGGCCGTGATAGGCGGCGAGCACGTGCACAATGCCACCGATCTCGACGCGCTTGGCGTCGGTCGGCATGTATTTCGGGTTCCTAGCGGCCTCGGCCGGGTAGGTCCAGAGCGGTGGTTTGCGATCACCTGCCGCGAACGGGTTGAACAGGCGGATGCGGTTGTCCGCCTGGTCGGCGCACAGCAACGCTGGTGTCTGGGCGGTGATCTCCATTCTACTGCAGCGGTCGCAGCGAGATTTCCACCCGGCGGTTTTGCTGGCGGCCTGCTTCGCTGTCGTTGCTGGCGATCGGGTATTTGAATCCGTAGCCCTCGGACACGAGGCGAGCAGGGTGCACGCCTTTGCCGCGCAGGAAATCAGCCACGCGATCCGCGCGCCGCTTGGACAGGTTCAAATTGTAATCGGCAGCGCCGACGTTGTCGGTGTGGCCGCCGACATCGACCAGCGTCTTGTCGAATTCTGCGACGACCTTCGTCACCGAAGTCAGCACTGGCGCGAAGTCGAGGCTGATCTGGTCGCTCGCGGTCTCGAAGGTGATGTTGCCAGGCATGTTGAGGATGACCTGATCACCACGGCGGCTGATACTGACGCCGGTGCCGCGCAGTTCCTCGCGCAATTTGGCCTCCTGGCGATCCATGTAGAGGCCGACGCCACCACCGGCGACTGCGCCGATACCGGCACCGATCAGTGCACGCTGGCGTCGCTCCTTGCTATCGTCACCGGTCAGCGCGCCGATGCCAGCGCCAGCGAGGCTACCGATCGCTGCGGCGATGGCCGTCTTGGAAACTTCCTTCTCACCGGTGTAAGGATTGGTGCTGCAGGAGCCCGAGAGCAATGCGATCGCGAGCGTGGCGGAGAGTACTCGGAGAGAGGTTTTCATGGGTAGATAAGCCTCATGGGGGGCGTGCTGCCGGTCAACCCCTACTTCTTATCCTCGGAGAAATCATAGCGCAGGTAGAGCTGTTCGACCTTGTTGCGTGCCCAGGGAGTCCTGCGGAGGAACTTCAGGCTGGAGTTGATGCTGGGGTCGATGCTGAAGCAGCGGATGCCGATCCGGTCGCTCATCTCGTCCCAGCCGAGGTAGTCGACGAGCCGCTCTAGCATGAGCTTCAGCGACACCCCGTGCAGCGGGTCGTTGGCGGCACCTGGTTTCGGATTCGCGGGCGGCTCGGGCTTGTTGTTTTCCTGGTTGGTCTCGTCCATGCTTCTGCTCGCCCAGCCAAGCAGCAAAACCCACCGATGCAAGAAGACGAAAAACCGCACCGCCGCCGCGAGCGCTACCGCGGCACCCACCCGCGGCGATTCGAACAGAAATACAAGGAGCTCGATCCCGAACTCGACCCGGAGACCGTCGCGAAGGTGATCGCTTCCGGAAAGACGCCCGCCGGCCAGCACCGGCCGATCCTCGTCGATGAGATCCTCGCGCAACTCGATGCGAAACCTGGCGGGCGTGGGGCCGATGTCACCCTCGGCTACGGCGGACACAGCGAGGCGATCTTGAAAGCGATCCAGCCTGGCGGCCAGCTGCTCGCGCTCGATGTCGATGCGAAGCAGTTACCGCAGACCGAGGCGCGGCTGCGCCATCTCGGCTACGGCGAGGAGCAGCTCATGGTTCGCCGCTCCAACTACGCTGGTCTCGCCGCGGTGCTGGCGGAGATCGGCTGGTCCGACGGGGTTGATTTCCTGCTCGCGGATCTCGGGCTTTCGTCGATGCAGATCGATAATCCGGTGCGCGGTTTTTCCTACAAAAATGATGGCCCGCTCGACATGCGCATGAACCCGGAACGCGGGCTGTCGGCGCGCGATTGGCTGGCCAAGTGTGGCGTCGATAAGCTCACTAGAGTGTTGGTCGAGGGTGGAGATGAACCGCGCGCGGAGGAGGTTGCCGCAGCGATCACCGCCAGTGCCAAACCGATCGAGACGACGCGTCAGCTACGCCGCTGCATCGAGTCCGCCCTGGCGTCGCGCCTCGACGAGGACGCGATCAAGGCCACGGTCACGCGCGTGTTCCAAGCGATCCGTATCGCCGTGAACGAGGAGTTCACCGCCATCGATGCGTTCCTGAACCAGCTGCCTTACTGCCTGCGACCCGGTGGGCGGGTGGCGGTACTGAGTTTTCACTCGGGCGAAGATCGGCGTGTGAAACATCACTTCCGCGAGGGCGTGCGCGGCGGTATCTACGCTGCGATCGCCACTGAGATCATCCGCCCTAGCCCCGCAGAGATCGGCGGCAACTCGCGCGCTGCGCCGGCAAAATTGCGCTGGGCAGTGCGTGCGGGCACAGCGGATTGAGCCCGCTTCCCCGGTGGAAATCTGGTCGAGGAGCGTGTAGGAATTCTCCTATGAATCTCCATTTTACCCGGTTTGCAGCACTCGTCGCCTGCTCGTTCTCACTGACAGCCGCGCTCTGCGCGAAGCAGCCGACGTTTGAGGTCACGGCGCCGCCGGCAGATCTGGAAATCGATCCATTCTACAAAAAATACGTCAGTGCGAACGGCCTGCCCGTCGTGGCTTCGGAGAAGGTCAACGACTACGCTCTGAAGGAGGCCGCCTACCTCATCACCCAGATGCTCGCGCTGCGCCCGGATATTCTGGAGGCGATGGTCAAGAGCGGTTCGCGGCTGTGCATCATCGGCTACAACGAATTCACTACCGACCTGCCTGGTTGGGACCACATGAAACCGAAAGATTTCTGGGACGCGCGGGCTCGTGGCATGGGTGGATCACAGACCGATCCGCTGTGCTCTTGCGCGGAGGAGAACCTTCTTGGCTACGAGGGCGATCCCTATTTGACCGAGAGCATCGTCATCCATGAGCTGGCGCACAACATCCACCTGCGCGGCGTGGTCAACGTCGATAAGACCTTCGATGCACGCGTCAAGAAGGCGTACGACGAGGCGATGGCGGCCGGTCTCTGGGCGGGCAAGTATGCCTCGGTCAACCACAATGAATACTTCGCTGAGGGAGTGCAGTCGTGGTTCGACAACAACCGCCCACCCGATCACGACCACAACCATGTCGACACGCGCAAAGAGTTGATCGAATACGACAAGGGGCTGGCGGATTTGTGCCAGGAAGTCTTCGGCGATACCAAGTTGACCTACACCAAACCCGCGACGCGCTTGAAGGGTCACCTCGAGGGCTACGACCCGAGCAAGGCACCGACCTTTGAGTGGCCAGAGCGTTTGCTAGAGGCGAAGAAAGAGATTCGCCGCAAGGCCGAAGAGCGCTCGAAGCGCGGCCTGATCCCGAAGAAGAAATAGCGTACGGAGTTCGCCTAGCCCGAATCGTAATTGGTTGAGGAGGAGCGTCGGTAGAATAGCCAAGGGCGATCCAAGCTCCTCAACTAGGGCGCGAGCGAAACATTGGAAAAAGTCTAAGGGAAGCCGCGCTCGGCCGTAACTTTTGGCGTCGACCGATTGCGCCCTGAGTTTCAAACGAACCCAAATCAGGAAAACCTCCAGATTCCTAGTCACATTGTTTCTTTCCCTCACTGCATCCGTCACGTTCTGCAATGGGGCGGCGTTGCCCAAAGGCCAAGATTGGTTGAAGAAGCAAGCCGATGCAATCGTCACTGGAACGAACCTGGAAGTGAGTGCAGAGACTCGCGAAGTCAAAGATTTCGGAGGTATCCAAGCCATCACCACCTGCGCCTCCAAGGTCAAAATCGAAACCATCGAGAAAGGCGAGGGCATCGGGCTTGGCGATGCTGTCACAGTGTATTCGCAGAGGCACGCCTGGAAAGGCCCAGGGCTGGAACCTCCGGGTCACCATTTACACTCTTACACGCCGGTCACGGGGCAGCGACTTCAGGTGTTCTACAAGGCGGACGAACAATCAAAAAATCAGGTGCTGTTCCCCAACGGGATGGAGCAAGCAGAGGAGGCAGAGAAAAAGAAGGCGCCGGGGTCTTAAGGGCACCTCCGAAAACCTCATGCGGGCTGGAGCTTGATAAAATCCCCGCTGTCTTCGTTGCTAAAGCGCCCACTATCACCAGATAGCTTAGCGTTTATCGCCTCGCCAGCGGGAATTTTCTCTGCGCCCCATTTCCACAGCAGGTTTCCGGAGGTGCCCTTAAGCTGCCTTTTCGGCCAAACTGTTTACTCACGTTGTTGGATATTGCTATGCGTTTGAAGTGGATGAGCGAGGCAAGGATAGCGTGTTTCCGGATGGGAGCCTGGATCAAGGGATCATTCACGCGACAACGGTGCGCTTGCAGAAGAAGCAGGTGGAGGAACTCATTCGTATTCTTACCACCGAGCCATCCAGCATTGATCCACCCGCACGTTGCTACGACCCCCATCATGCCTTCGTGTTCTACAATGACGACTGGAACGTCGTTGCCTCGATCGATCTCTGCCTCATGTGCAATGGTTCTCAGGAACGCTCGCTGAAAGTGGCAAATGATCTGGATTTCACCCACCTGCAGAAA
>JBLHKE010000191.1:0-11222 GCA_047619485.1 Verrucomicrobiales bacterium
CTGGCGTTCCGCATGCAGGCGAACGCGCCGGAGGTGGTCGACACCAAAGACGAGAGCGATGCGACCCGGGAACTCTACGGCATCGGGGGCAAGCAGACCGACAAGTTTGGCAAGAGTTGCCTGTTGGCGCGGCGCCTCGTCGAGCGCGGCACGCGCTTCGTGCAGCTCTATCACTCGAACTGGGACACCCACGGTGACAACGACAAACGCCACAAGGATCTGTGCACGCAGACGGACAAACCGATCGCCGGGCTGCTCGAGGACTTGAAGCAACGCGGGCTGCTCGACGAGACGCTGGTAGTATGGGCCGGTGAGTTCGGCCGCACCCCAGTTGGCACCGGCGGGCGCGACCACCACGCCGCCGCTTTCTCCACCTGGATGGCTGGCGGCGGGATCAAGGGCGGCACCGTTCACGGGTCGACCGACGAATACGGGTTCCGGGTCGCTTCAGACCAGGCCCACGTGCACGATCTCCATGCCACGATCCTCCACCAGATGGGCCTCGATCACGAAGAGCTGACGTATTTCCACTCCGGCCGCGACCACCGGTTGACCGATGTCTACGGCAAGGTGCTGCACCAGATCATCGCGTAGAAAGACTATGTCGATCGTCTCTACGCCATTCAGCCAGGTCTTGCTGTAGTGGCTACTGGCTTTTGGGGTAAGTAGGGGTACCCGATGGGCACAGCGACCCTGAGGCGTAAGGCTTGGGAGGTCAACCCGAAGCGGTTGCTGCGCGTGTGGCGCTCGGAGGGGATGAAAGTGACCTATTCTGCATCAAGGCTCCATTATTTCTTCTCATTTTCACCCTCCCGGAATTCACTATTCCAGTGAAACTCTACTACTCAGTCTCACGGATCAGCAAGGTCTTCACATCGACGATGGTATTCTTCTTGCCGTGACAGAGTTGGAATCCGATCGAGCCCTTGGCGTGTCCTTCCTTATGGACAATATCGATCGTCTTCACGCCATTCAACCAGGCCTCGATGTGGTGGCCATTGGCTTTGATGTAGTAGTGGTTCCAGTCGTTCGCTTTCACCAGTTTGTCGGCGAGATCCTTTGGGAACTTCTGCACCATCCCGGACTTGCGCTCTTCCCACAGGCACCCCCAGTAGCCGGGGCCCATGTCGACCTGGTAACCCGGCGCATTGTCGGCATTGGTCGGCTTCAGGCGGATGCAGACTCCTGAGTTGGCACCCTTACCGCTCATCTTGATCACGGCATGAAGCTCGAAGTCGCCATATTCTTTTTCCGTCCAGGCGTGGTCGTGTAGTTTGCCACCATCTTTCTCACCGTGGAGGATGCCGTCGACCAGCGTCCAGTATTGTTTTTCGGCATTCCATCCGTCGAGCTTGGCAATCAGCGAGCTCCAGCCTTCGCCTAGCGGCTTGCCTTTGTCGTCGAGTTTGCCTTCAGCTGGCAACGATTTAGTGAGGTCTTTAGCTTGCTGCGCTACAGCTAGCGGGGCGGTTAGAAAAACGCACAGGGCGAGAATGGTGGAACCTATTTTCATTCCCCTTTCTAGCGACTGCGATCCTGCAATGAAAGACATTTGGAGCGTTAGCTCGAATGACTGCTAGGAGCCTTTCGGAGCTAGCACAAGACTCGCGGGAGATTCAGCTATCAGGCGAGGAAGCCAACTGGATATTGCGTGGATGATTCTCCCGCGCCATTCGCCCATCGGAAAATTTGGAGTCGCCCAGGTTACACTGCTCGCTGGAATACTCGGCTTTCTTCTCTTCATACTTGGCCTCGGCCTTTTGCTGCTGTTGGCAGGGCTAGAAAGGCACGATCGAACACCATGTCGTAGGCCACCCACTCGCTACTGGGAGCACTGCTTCGATTCAGGTTTAGATTTTTCACTGTCCTCAGCTTTCGAGACCACACCGGTAGCTGGCTGGCGGGCGTCGTCTTGTTCGCTTGCGGATTTTTGGATCCGTTCTGGCAACCAGGTGAATCGACCCCAGTTTCTTCGGCTAGGCACAATCGGCAATTCCTTTTCCCCGGATTCGGTTTCGATCATAACCTTGGGGCCGCCCCTTTTTTGATCTGGGAAAGCCCGGGTCACGAATCCATCGGGAGACCAGGTGGGATCGTCACCGCGTCCGAATTTTCTTCGGTTCATTCCATCGCTGCCCACCACCCAGACGTGAAAAGTCTCTGAGATCAGCCGATCTCGTTGCGGGTTTGGAACGCCAGTGAACTTGCTCATATGAACCATCTCGACGCCCTCCCAATGCGCAATCCACTTGCCGTCCGGAGACCAGGCGGGGACTTTTTGTTCAATAGGTGCTTCGATCGCTTCGTGGAATTCCACCTTTGGAGCGGAAACCAGCCTGGCGTTGCTTCCATCCAGAGCGCTGACCCAGATGCGCATATCGCCGCTTCGGTTGGAAACGAACGCGATCAGATCTCCTTTGGGCGAGACAACCGGCATAGAGTTGCTGAACTTCAGTTGCTCAGGGGCGGAGAACAGTCTTCTCGATTCGCCCGTCTCCGTGTTCATGAGGTGGATCTGGCTCTTCCGCGAAGGATCTTGCCCTGCCTGAGTCTTCATCCAGACGATGTGCTGGGAGTCAGGCAACCACGAGGGGATAAGGTTCATTCCCCCATCAACAAGGGCGCGAGCCTTCTTGCCATCGATATCGGAAATCCAGAGCGATTGGCCATGGTCGACCTGTTGCACGTACATCAGCTTCTTCCCGTCAGGAGAGCAGGCGGGCATGCGGCAGCCGCGCTCGGAATGAGTGAGCTGGCGGCGATCGGATCCGTCTTCCTTCATGCGATAAAGTTGGAGGATACCCTTTTCGTCGGTATGGCTAACAACAACTTCACGCAGTTCAGTCACTGTTGCTACGGCAGGATTTTCTTCGGCAACGGTAAGTTCGGGAAGTGCGATCGCGGTGGCTAGAAAGCCGATCACTAAGGTTTGGAAAATGTGCATCTTCTAATCAGGAAGGGAAAGTGGAGCGAGTAGTATATTGTTATGCCTAACGTCCAAAGTGCTGTCACGCGCTGCGGGCAGCTCGACTTCGGATCGTGATTGAGGATGGCACTGTCACTACAATTTTCAACTGCGGAGCGGCAGCGCGTTGATCAGCCACGGGCTGTTTTCTGATTGGCGCGTTCTGGTGGTTAAGGGGAAAACGAAAAACAACGAATCAAGGGCACCTCCGGAAACCTGCTGTGGAAATGGGGCGCAGAGAAAATTCCCGCAGGCGAGGCGATAAACGCTAAGCTATCTGGTGATAGTGGGCGCTTTAGGAACGAAGACAGCGGGGATTTTATCAAGCTCCAACCCGCATGAGGTTTTCGGAGGTGCCCCTAAGTTCGGTTGGCTTGGTTCGCGTCGAGCCCGCCAGCGACTTCCTTCCCGAAGCAACCCACGAGTGAGCTGATTTGCCCCGCCAGCAATGGGTGGATACGTAGGAGTTCGAGCAGCTCGGACTCCGATTCTGTGACCGGGAGGTTGCGGATCGGCTGGGGATCGGGGACGTCTTGGTTGATCATGCCTACCAACCATGCGCATGGAATTAAAAGTACAAGTTATAATTTTAACATGGGCTGTCTGCCGCTGCACAGCGCTTTCATTCACACCCAACGAACCCCTTCTACTTGCGGAAACCAGGGGGATTAGTTAGGCTGGGAAGTCTAATACATCTCTCGAACGATGAAATCCTCAGATCTTTCCGCATCATTGCGGGTGGCGATTGTTTGCGTCATCCTGCTCTTCTCCTCCATCTTGCAGTGCTTGGCTGCATCGACGGACACGCTCGTTTCTTACTGGCAGTTTGAAAACGATGCCAGCGACTCATCGGTCGTTGGCAGCGTCGATGACAGCGGCTCCTGGGTCGGAACCACCTCGTACGCGGCGGGTGTTCACGGTAGTGGAATCGTCCTCAACGGTTCGAACTACATTTCCGTCCCGGCCAGCGTCGATGTCAATCGCACCGGCAACGACATGAGCCTTTCGACCTGGTTCCGGGTCGATACTTGGGATACCGGCTGGCAGTGCCTCGCCTCAAAAGGGGAAGGCAGCGCCTGGCGGGTGGCGCGCAGCGGAGGCGATGCGACTCAGCTCTCGTTTGCCGGGGGCAGTGGCGATATCTCGGGCGGTTCGGTCAACGATGGCCAATGGCACCACGTGGTGGCGATCTCCGAGGCAGGCGTATCGACTCGCCTGATTATCGACGGCGTCCTCGTCCAAACCGGAGGCGGTCCGGGCATCGCCGATTCCAATCTGCCGATGTCGATTGGGCAGAATTCCGCGGCGGCAGGTCGCCAGTGGAAGGGCGGCATCGACGACATGGGAATGTTCTCTTCGCCGCTCAATACTCTCCAGGCAGCGGCTATCTACAACCTCAGCATCGATACGGAATACGTATACGATCTCGGCGAGGTCAACCAGCTGCTCGCCACGCACGCCTGCGGGGATGGCTCCAGCGTGACTGTCGCCGACACGAACTGGGAGTACCTCGCCAGCGATCCTGACGATGGCAGAAAATTTGTCGCACTCGGTAGCAACGGCAGCGGCATGGCAGGTAGCACTGGGCCTGCGGTGCGTTCGTTCGTCGCGGATCATCCGCTTCTCCCGGCAGGCTATCCGCTGATCCTGTCGTGGGATGTCGGCACAGACGCCGATACATTGATCATCGACCAAGGCATCGGCAACGTCCTTCCAATGACAACCGCCGGAATCGGCTCGATCACGCTCGACCCGGGACCGCTCGGCGATGTGACCTACACGATCACCGCCACCAATATCGACGGCACCAACACCCGCTCCGTTTCCGTCGAGGTGACTACGGATCCGGTCATCGAATTTTTCACTGCTAGCGACACCATCGTCCCGCCCGACACAGAGATCACCCTGAGCTGGAGCGCCATCAACCTAACCAGCCTGACACTCGACGGCGCGGATGTTACTGGCACCAGTTCGATCGCTCTAACGCCAATATCAACAACGACTTACACTTTGGTCGCCACGAACGCCCAAGGTAGCACGAGCGTGCAGGTGCAAGTTTCGGTCATCATCCCTGGCGAGCCGATCATCTCCGAGCTCAACGCGGTAAACATCGGCCCGCTGCTCGACGAGGACGATGCCAGCTCCGACTGGATCGAGATTTACAACCCCAGCGCTTCGACCGCCATCCTCAACAACTACTACTTGAGCGATGACCCTAACAATCTAACAAAATGGCGCCTGCCGGACATGAACTTGGGCGAGCAGGAATACCTCATTGTGTTCGCCTCCGGGAAAGATCGCGCGGTCGTGGGCAGCGAGCTGCACACAAACTTCAGCCTGCGCGCGGGTGGCGAGTACCTCGCGCTCAGCAAGGTCAACGGCGGAGCCACCACCATCCTCTCGGAGTTCAGCGATTACCCGCAGCAGTTCGAGAACTTCTCCTACGGCTACGAGGCCGATGCGGTCACCCTCGGCTACTTCACCAACCCGACACCCGGCCAGGCTAATGGCAACTCCCTTGTCGATTACGTGCGCGACACGAAGTACTCGGTCGACCGAGGTTTCTACGACGCCCCCTTCTCCGTCGAGATCACCACCACAACACCCGACGCACAGATCCGCTACACCACCAATGGCAACGATCCTACCCCAGGCAGTGGCACGCTCTACAACGGCCCGGTGAATATCTCCACGACGACCGTATTGAAAGCGATCGCCTACAAAACTGGTCTCATCCAGACCAACGTCGACGCGCAGACCTACGTCTTCCTCGACGATGTGCTAGAGCAGCCCAATCAGCCTCCTGGATTCCCGGGTGGAACTGACTTCGGCATGGATCCCGACGTGGTCAACAATCCTGCCTACAGCTCGACAATCAAAGACGACCTGAAAGCGATCCCGTCGATCTCCATCTCCATGCCCATCACCAGCATGTTCGGCGGCAGCGGCATCTACAACAACTCGAATCAATCGGGCATTGCCTGGGAGCGGCGCGGTTCGGTGGAGATGATCTACCCGAGCGGTGAACCCGGGATGCAGATCAACTGCGGCGTGCGCATGCAGGGCGGGGTCGGCCGCAACGGCAACTTCCCGAAACACAGCTTCCGCTTCCTCTTCAAACGCGAATACGGCGCGACCAAGCTCAATTTCCCACTATTCAAAGACGCCACCGGCGACGCGGAAGGCGCGGTCGATTCGTTCGACTCGATCACCCTGCGCTCCGGATTCAACAACACTTGGCATCGCGATTCGGACGGCGAGGAGCAGCGTGCGCAGTACTTGCGCGATCAGTTCCTGCACGACTCCCAGCTCGCGATGGGCGATGCCTCTTGCCACGGCACCTTCGTCCACCTCTATGTCAACGGCCTCTACTGGGGGCTCTACAATGTCGTTGAACGACCGAACGCCGACTTCGGCTCGTCCTACTACGGCGGAAAAAAAGAAGAGTGGGACGCTCTCAATTCTTACCCGCGCAACGTCGTCGATGGCACTGCGGACGATTGGATTAGCGCGCACAGCGCCGCCAATGCGGGTGTCGCCGACCAGGCCGGCTACGATGCGCTCAGCGAATACGTCGATATCCCGAACCTCATCAACTACATGCTGGTGAATTTCTACGCCGGCAATCTCGACTGGGACGATCACAACTGGTACTCGATCAACCGTCGCACCCCCGAGGGCGACGGTTACAAGTTTGTCTGCTGGGACGCCGAGCGGACCTTGGAGAGCGTCAATAGCAACCGCACCAACATCAACCAGGCTAACAAGCCGTCGCGCCTCTACGCGCAGCTGAGGCAGAACGCGGAGTTCCGTCTGCAGTTCGCCGATCAGGCGCACCAGCACTTGTTCAACGGTGGTTCCCTGACTCCGGCGCGCACCATCCAGCGCTACCAGGCGCTGGCCGACTACATCGACCGCGCCATCGTCGGCGAATCCGCGCGATGGGGTGATTCGAAGCACGCGACCCCCTACACCCGCGACGGGGCATGGGTCGCCGAGCGCGATCGAATTTTGAACTCCTACCTCCCGGCGCGCACCAACGTGGTGCTCTCGCAGCTGCGCGGCGCAGACCTCTACCCGGACACCGATGCCCCAATCTTCAGCCAGCACGGCGGCCACGTCGCCAGCACCACCGAGCTGGCGATGAGCAGCGGCTCGGGAACGATTCACTATACCACCGACGGTTCCGACCCGCGCCTCGCCAGCGGCGGGATCAACCCGAACGCGGTCACCTACGACGGCGCGGTCTCATCGACCACAATGGTCGCCGCCGGTTCAGTCTGGAAATACCTCGCCGATGGCAGCGATCAGGGAACGGCCTGGCGCGCAGCCGCCTTCGATGACGCGAGTTGGGCTGCCGGTCCTGCCGAGCTCGGCTACGGCGATGGCGGTGAGGACACCGAGGTCGAGTCTGGCCCCGACAACGACAAGTTTCGCACCACTTATTTCCGCCACACCTTCAACGCCGCCGACGTCGATCAGTTCACCACGCTCGCCCTCGAGTTGCAGCGTGACGATGGCGCGATCGTCTACCTCAACGGCAACGAGGTGATGCGTTCGAACATGCCTGGAGGCGCGGTCGGCTACCAGACCGAGGCCGCAGGCACTGCCAGTGGTGGTGACGAGACGACCTTCTTCAGCCAGGCGGTCGACATCGCGGAGCTCAACGAGGGCAGCAACACTTTCGCGGTGGAAGTCCACCAGACCAGCGGCACAAGCTCCGATATTAGTTTCGATCTGCGGCTGCGCGGCACTAAGCCGAACAACGTGAACCCGCTGTTGATGACCGAGACCGGCATGCTGCGCGCGCGCGCTCTCGATGGCACCGACTGGTCCGCGCTCAACGAGGCATTCTTCGTCGTAGATGCCGGATTCGCGGATGATTCGAACCTCGTCGTCAGCGAAGTCCACTACCGCCCGCTGGCTCCAGATCCAGTCGAGGAGGCCGCCGGCTTCGACCAGGCCAGCCACTTCGAATTCATCGAGCTGGAAAACATCGGCGCGTCCGATGTTGATCTGACCAAGGTCCAATTCACGACCGGTATCACTTTCGACTTCAGCGAATCCGATCTCGGTATCACTTTGCCCGCCGCCGGCCGGATCTTGCTGGTGAACAATCGTGACGCCTTCATGATGCGCTACCCATCCGTTCCCGCTGCACAAATCGCCGGTGAATTTTCCGGGAGCCTCAACAACGACGGCGAGCAGATCGTGCTGTTGGCAGGTGATGGCTCAGTTCTCCGCGACTTCACCTACAACGACCAATCTCCATGGCCCGAGAGCTCCGACGGCGATGGATTCAGCCTGGTGCTCAATGCGCCTACCAGCAATCCCGATCACGCAGATCCCTTCAGCTGGCGCCCGAGCGTCGCCAGAGGTGGTACGCCAGGGGCATCGGACGCGACGGCATTCGCAGGGGCAGATCCCGATGCGGATCTAGACGGCGACGGCGCCAGCGCCTGGATCGAACACGCCCTCGGAACCTCAGATAGCGACCCGACCGATGATGCCTTCCCGACACCGGGAGTCGAGAACATCGACGCTCTCGGCATGTTCCAATCGATCACCTTCACCCGCAACCTCGCCGCGGATGATGTCATCTACACCGTCGAGCTCTCCACCGACCTCGACCAGTGGGTTGACGGGACCGGGCAGGCCGAATTCGTGAGTAGCACCAACAACGGTGACGGCACGACAACCGAGGTCTACCGCTCGGCCGTCGAATTAGATTCGGCGATCCGCGGCTACATGCGCTTGCGAGTCACGCAGAGGTAATTGTGTCTTCGTTCCAAGATCGCGGCCGTGAAAGCCGAGCCTAGCGCATACGCCCGCTATTTGGCGCGACTGTTAGATTTGGGCTTCGTCTTCTTCTTGCTGTCCGGCTTAGGTTCAGGAGCGGTAGCGGGTTTGGCGCGCTTGATTGTGTGGGCGTCCTTGAAATCGATCGCAGACGGCTCTTCGTCGTTGAGACCCGCACTCAGAAGGCTTGCAGTGTGCGGTGCCGGATGGACATACCATTTTCCGTCCTTCTTCTTGATGACCATGGTGCGATTCAGGGATTTCTTGACTGAGACGAGTTCGACACATACGTCGACGAACTGCACCGCCTTTAACCCCGACCGACAGGCTCCTAGCAATACTGCGATCTGGATCGACTTGGCCAGAGAGTTTCGATTGCAAGATCGGGATGAGAGATTTGTCGAAGAGACCCTGATGTGGGAATTTTTCGCTCATGCACCCTGCCCGTTTAACGGAAAGCGCGGACGCGGAAGAACATCGCGTCACCGGGCGTGATCGACACGTCCCGCGATGTGGACGGACCGACGGCGGGAATGTCGCTGAGCTCGACGGTCCAAGCGGTCATGTCGACCGAGCTGCTCACCTCGTAGGTCACTTCCGGATTTGCGTGAATACTCCTTGCCAGCTGCGCGCTCCCTCTGTCAGGGTTTTCGCAACTTGGGGTGTTTCCTTTCATCTTGCCGTATCACGGTGAGGACGAGGTCGATCGAAGCCCGTCCCGATCAACCGAAAGGAAATCTATGAAAAATGCCAGAACGCCTCTGGTGGCGCTTGTTGCCGCCCTCGCCCTGCTCACCCCAACGGCGCTTCACGCGCAGGTGCCGCAGATCATCAATTACCAGGGCCGTGTGGCGGTCGGTGATCCCCCGGTGAACTTCGACGGCTCCGGCTCGTTCAAGTTCGCGCTGGTCGAGGGCGCCGGTCCCACCCTGCTGTGGAAGAACGACGGTTCCGCCGGAAACACCGAGCCCGCGACGGCGGTCACGCTGTCCGTGACCAAGGGTCTCTATTCGGTCATGCTGGGCGCCAATATGACGGCGATTCCCAACACCGTCTTTGCCAATGCCGATGTGCGCCTGCGGGTGTGGTTCGATGACGGAGCCAACGGCTCCCAGCTGCTCACGCCCGACCAGCGCATCGCCGCGGTGGCTTATGCCATGGTAGCAGGCAGTCTGCAGCCGGGCACGGATATTTCCGCCAATAGCGTCGATGCCACTGGCTCCCTCCATGTCGGTAGTCAATCCGCCAACGGGGATCCGAAGCTGATCAAGTTCGGAGACGGTAGCTTTCTGGCCATCGGCGAGAACGGGGCCGACGACCGGATGGAACTGACAGCGAGAACCTTTTATTTCAAAACCAACACCATTGATCCCACCGCTGGCAGCGTCGGCATCGGGCTCAACAATCCCTCTACCAAGCTGGAGGTGATGGGAACGGTCACCGCCACGGCTTTCGTCGGCGACGGCTCCGGGCTGACGAACATCCCCGCCAGCGCGATCGTGCCGGTGGTTCCTCCTACTCCGCCGGCGGGCATGGTGCTCATTCCGGCAGGGGCGTTTATCATGGGTGACAGCAGTGGTGACGGATTGATCAATGCAATCCCGATTAGCACAACGATTTCAGCCTTCTACATGGACGAGACGGAAGTGACCAAGGCGCAGTGGGATGTGGTGAAGACGTGGGGTGCGACGAACGGCTACACGGACCTGCCTGTCGGCGGGGGAAAGGCGGCGGATCACCCGGTGCAGGAGGTGAGTTGGTATGATTGCGTGAAGTGGTGCAACGCACGCAGTGAGAAAGAGGGCAAGACGCCGGTGTATTACACGGACGACGCAAAGACCACGATCTACAAGACAGGAAATGTGGCCGTGACCAACGTGCAGGTGAAATGGGACGCGGACGGCTATCGCCTGCCGACGGAGGCGGAGTGGGAGAAGGCGGCGCGCGGCGGCTTGAGCGGGAAAAGGTTTCCGTGGGGCAATGCCATCTCGCAATACTTGGCGAACTACTTTGGAAATATCGGCAGCTACGATTTAGGCCCGAACGGCTACAATCCGATTGGTGCCGTGGGCGGCACGTCACCGGCTACTAGTCCGGTGGCTTCGTTTCCGGCGAACGGGTATGGTCTGTATGACATGGCTGGGAATGTGTTTGAGTGGTGTTGGGATTGGTATCCGCCTGGATCTGCGGCGTATGCGGGAGGCACGGATCCCCATGGTTCTGCTTCGGGCTCCATCCGCGTGGTCCGCGGCGGCCCCGGGTTCTACGGCGGCGCCGACGGCGCGCGCTGTGCCTACCGCGACGGCTTCATCCCGGACTTCGCCTTCTACGACCTCGGCTTTCGGGCTGTTCTGGCCCCAGGTCAGCCATGAGCAGAACGGCCAGCGGAGCTGCCCGGAGCAGGCGTGTTGGAGTGAGGGACGAACGGAGACTGACTGCGGAGTGGCAGTGGAGCGAG
>JBLHKE010000192.1:0-11214 GCA_047619485.1 Verrucomicrobiales bacterium
ACGCAGAGTAGACTAAGGGGTTGTCAGGAAATAAGTCATACAAAGATGCGCAGGAATTTTAGCCAGTACCAAGGCAGATTTCAGCGATGATAGCGGGCTATTTGAGTTGGAAGCTAACGCGGGTGATGGCCAAACTAACCAGCAGATTGTAGGAGTTATTTACTGACAAGCCCTAAGTCACTTCACGTTTTTCGTCACGAACTCCACCAGCTTCGCCGGGTCTTTCAGGCTGTGAGGATGGTGGCCGACGCCGGGCTTGTGGATGACCTCGATCTCACCGCCGAGTGCCCGATAGCGTTTCTCGAGCACCGCCGTATTCTCGGCGACAGGCACGACTGTGTCCGCATCGCCGACCACATGCAGCAGAGGAACCTTGGCCTTCGCCAGAGGCTCCAAGCCGTCGATCGGGTTGCCCTCGAACGCGAGCGCCTCGGCATCATCCTTGAAGCCGTAGGCGGCCATGCATTGTTTCCACACACCAGCATTTCCACGCGGCCAACTCTTGATGTCGCAGACCGGCGCGTCGCCGTAGATGCACGACACTTTTTCGGGGTTCTTCTTCGCCCAGTTGTAGATGATCAAGCCACCACGGCTCATCCCCTCGAGGGCAGGTTTTTTGTGAAAGCCTTTTTCCTCGGTCAGAAAGTGATAGAACTGATCCCAGCGCGCGACCGCTTTTGGCGCACCGAACAGATTGCCAACTTCGCAGTAGACGACATGGTAGCCATTCTCGAGAAGCACCTTGTCGAGTTGTGGCTCGTGCCCGAAGAAACGCGCCCGCCAGATCCAAGGTTTGCCAGCCGCCACGGTTTTCGGCACCACGACTTTGCACGCGGTACCATCCCGGTTGAAATTGAAACAGTCGAAGCCGTGGAAGGCGGATTTTGTCCCATCGAACGGTTCAGGTTCCTGTGCGGATGCGCAGGCGAGCATGAGGAGGGCAACAATCGTAGAAGTAGCGAATTTCATTGAGGCAAAAATGGCATGGGTAGCGGACGAAACAAGAATTTCCGCACAGCAGGGCATTGCAAAAGCGCTAGCACCTGCTAGGATACGAGTCGTTCACGGAAAAGCGCGATTAGCTCAGGGGTAGAGCATATGCTTCACACGCATGGGGTCGCAGGTTCAAATCCTGCATCGCGCACCACTTTCTCAGATAGGTGGAGGTTCGCCCGCCAACTGATTTGAAGAGTTTGGGGAGACTGCGGCTTGAGCTCTGGGAAGTTTAAGCTGAACTGAAAGCCTAAGATAAAGTTAGCGCTTGAGGGCTGCAGTTGTCGCGGGACTTGCCAGAGCTCCCTCGGCTGGATGCTGAGGCTCAGTGAATTTGGCATCCTGCCGAATTTTTACTACCCGAACCACACAAATCGCCTAGCTCTTCAAATCGCCGAGCATGCCCTCTGGCACCGTCCGGATGTGCAGATCCTGCTGCGGGAAGGCGATCTCGATTTCGTTCTCACGGAAGATCTTGTCGACCGCAAAATGGAGATCGCTAGCTGCGCGGACGAGATCGTCTGCGCCGCGGATGAACACTCGCAACTCGAAATCGAGCGAACTTGCCCCGAAGGCACTGAAGACGACAGCGGGCGCAGGATCCTTTAGGGCGATCTTGTTCTCCTTGGCAACCTCTAGAAGCAGCTTGCGCGCGAGCTCGGTGTCCGACCCGTAGGCGATGCCGACCGGAATCTCGATACGGTTGACAACGTCGGTGAGCGTCCAGTTGACCAGCTGGCCGGTGATGAATTCCTTGTTCGGCACCAGCAGCTCTTTGTTGCCACGATCGCGGATGGTGGTCGCGCGCATGCGGATCTGGGTGACGGTGCCATTGACGCCACCGACGGTGATGAAATCACCGAGGCGGATCGGCCGCTCGAACAACAGAATGAGGCCAGCAACGAAGTTGGCGAACACTTCCTGTAGACCGAAGCCGATCCCGAGCGTGATCGCGGCGGCGATCCACTGCACCTTCCCCCAGGTGATATCAACGTAAGCGAAGGCAGTAATGATCCCAACCAGCACGATGATGTAGCGCACCACGGTGGTCGCCGTGTAGCTGCCACCAGGCTTTAATTTCAAACGCTGGAGCACGGTGATCTCGAGCAGGCCCGGAATGTTCCGCGCGGCGAAGTAGGTGACGAAGAGCGTGATGATCGAGAGGAACAAATCAGCGAGGCTGACGAAGGGTCTCTTCTTCAGGTTGGGAACGATTTTTTCTAGGCCGACCTCCTCCCTCTTGGCAGACTCCCCAGAAGCAAGGTTGAGGACGCCGCTCGCGTCGCCGTCCCCCACTGAAGCGGTTGAGGCTGGAGCTGTCGACCAGAGCTTGACGCCATCGAACACCTTCAGCGATGGCGCAACCTCGACCCAGACGCCCCAGAGGCCGAAGACGATCAGCAGGGTTGCCGTCATGCGGATGAGCGCCTGCGTCTGCTCTTTGACGAGGGTGATATCGACCAAATCTGCCTCGATCTCGGCGATGTTTGGTGTGCCTGGCGCCTCTTCGCCACTCGCCACTTTTTCCCGCTCGGCTTGCGCGGCACGGAAGGCGGCGAGCCTCTGCGCAAAGGCGACCCGGCGGCGGGAGATGATCAGTAGCCGCATCACGACGGACGAGACCAAGATGACCGCCAGCACCAACCAGATCGAGAGCCGGATGCGCCAGACGAGCTCTCCGACGGTGTAGTAGTAGCCGAGGTAGGTGGCGAGCCCAAGACCGATCACGATACCGAGAATCATCAGGTAGACCGGGTAGGCGCACCCCTCCCACAAGGTCTTTCGACTCGCGGCCATCAGGCCGACCGATGGCCTCAGCACCTTGAATGCGAAGACGGCGATCACCAGCATGGTGAAAATGAAACACACCCGGCTGGCTGGTCTGAAATCGAGCGAGTAGAAGCCTTCGCGCAGGAATGTCAGCGGGATGACGAACAGCATCGCGAGGCTGAACGCTTTGTAGAGCAACGCCGCCTTCGGGGCGGGTAAGCCGAGATGGCACTGCAACAGGCCGCGCGGACGGCACACACCTCGCGCAATCGCCAGTGCGGCCGTGGGGAATATCACCGCCTGTAGCGCACCGCTGATCAGCTCTCCCCACGAACCGATCGCGACCGCCTGGCTGCTGCGCCAGAAGATGAAGCTAATTGTCAGCGGGATTGGAACGGCGATCAGCAAGGTATAGAGTAGAGCCTCGAGGGTCGGTCGATAGACGCGGGCGTTGCGCTTGGCTGCGACATCACCGGCGCTGGCTAGCTTGTGTTTATAGCTGCGCCGGTAGCGGATGAGATAGATGAGGATGCCGAGCACCAGCCCCCACAGCACGATGTTGTCGAGCAGATCACCAACTAGCTGACGACTAAGCCCCAGCCACTCTGATGCTGAGAACAAGGTGCTGATCGCTTTGAGATCCAGACTGAAATCGCTGGCGTGGAGGGCCGGCGCGCTACGGATCCAGAGGATGCGCAGCTCGATGAAGTCCGTGTATTTCTGAACCCTTTTTAGCAGATCCCGGCGCACGGCGAGAGTGTCGACGAGGGCGTTCGTGTAGGCGCGGTAGTCGTTGATCAGGTCATCGAGATGCTCACGCTTGGCAACGAGCAAAATCCGCGCCTTCTCCTCGCTCCCCTTTCCGATCTCAGCGACCAACTTCTTAACGGCACCCTCGAGATCAGAGACTTCATCCCGTCGGCGGTTCTCGAGGATCGCAAACTCGCGCCGCGCCAGCGCTAGCGTTTTGACACCGCTGCGGAGTTCGAGTTTGATCTCCTCCACACGCGGTAAATCACGGCGCTCGTCGCGCAGCATGTCCCCTACCCCCTGGTCGAGCCGCAGCCCAACCGCCTCGTTGAGGTCGACCTGCTCGACCACATCCTCGTGGTGGCGGTCTATCTGTTCGAGCGAATTAGTGAGCGTTACCAGACCCTGGTTCGTGCGCGCAATCTTGGAAACCAACCCTTCGGTTCCAACCCGATCTTGTGCGAGTTTCGCGTTCCCTCGGGCGAGCTTCGCCAGTGCATCGGGAAGCGCCTTGTCCTTCGCCCTGCTAGCGGCCTCGTCCGCCACCTGCTCGGCGACCGCCGCACGCCGGGCATCCAGCTTCCGCTGCGCTGAGGTTGCCAATTTTACCAGCCCCTCGCTCTCCCGGACAGAGTAGTCTCGCCTGATCGATAAAAGTTCTCCGCCAGCGCGGTAGTATTTCTTCTCCTCTTCGAGCGCTGCCAGCGTGTTCTCCAGCAATATTTGTCTCGCTGCGAGGCGCTGTTGCTCGAACTCGGTCTGTGGAGATCCGGCCAACCTCGTCTCGAGCGCCGCCAGATCTGAACGTTCCTGCGCGACCAGCTCAGGAATCTTATCGAGCCGGCGGACCCGACGTTCCGCCTCATCCTCGAGCACCTGACGTCTCGCCTTCGCCGCAGCACTTTTGGCCTGAGCCTCGCTGACGAGCAGCTCGAGTTCTCCGACGGACTTTGGCAACGCGTCAGGATCGGTCGCCGGCTGGGCTAGGCGGGTGGGGAGCGAGGCCAGTAGTGATTGGACTTCGCCCGTCTCTTTCTGGATGTTTGCAGTGCGCTGCGCGTAGCTCTTCGCGCTGGCGGCGGCGACATCGATCTCCTTGCGCTGCTCGAGCAGGGAGCGCAGCGCCAGAGCGACCGGAGACTTATCGTCCTCGGCCAGCCCCGCCACTTTCGCCTCGATCTCATCCACGCTCCCAAGTGACTCGACCACCGGCGGGGCGATCGGCTCAAGGGGTGGATCCGGTGCCGGCTCCTGCCCGAAAACTGCCAAAGTGAACAGCCGCGATAGGATCAGAAAAATGAGGAGGTCGAGGCGCATCGTCCTTCCTACTTACGACAGGCTGTGGGGTTCTCCACGCAAATTTTCTGTAGTCTACTTGAGGCGCACGGACCAGCCGCCGGACGATTTTCGCGCTAGTTCGAGCACCGTCAACGACTCGGGTGAGTACTTGTTGAGATCGGACTTCACCAGCGTGAAGTGCAATTCTGGCGGGTAGGGATTGGTCGGCCGCCCGGTGCGAGCAAAGAAGAGTTCGGCATTGATCCCGAACGTGCTCTCGTTTTTTCCAAGAGCGTACTCGTGCAGGTAGAGATAGCTGCGCGGGATCGCAACCGAGTAGCGCGTGCGACCGTTCGGCAGCTGCGTGCGCTTCGCCGTGAGTTCCTCTTTGTTGAGCTCGCGGTTGTACCAATCACCGAACACCGACACACGCAGTTCGCTCATCCGTTCGGGCTGACCATCGACGCCAAATTTCACCCGGACGATATCGACATAGCCAAACTTGTGACGCTTCTTGAACGGGCGGGCATCGAGTTGGAATTCCAGGATCAGGGGAGTGATCTGCTCGTCCCCCTGCAGTGGAATGTTGTCGACGTCAAAATTGAGCACGAGGTTCTTGATGCTCGCCTGGGCAATAAAGTTGACCCGCCCGTCAGCCGAGGCCTCCCCCTTCAGGTAGCGCACCGGATTGATCATCGGAACTACCTCGTCAAGCCCGATGTTGCGTGATGCCTCCAGCGTGCGGACGAAGCGCAGCACCTGCCCACCGACATCGAGTGTCAGCACCAGCTCGTCGCGTACCGAAAAATCGCCGCTCGCAGCAGAGGCGTTAAATTTCAGCCCAAGGCTCTGCTTGGCACCCGGCTGCACGCTGAATTCACCCGCTTCTTTCTGCCCGTTCCAAGCAGCGGAGTAAGTCCCGCTGGCCGCGGCAGCGCCGGTTGCCACCAAGTCGCAGTTCACCGCGAAGGCTGCACCGCGAACGTTCTCGGAGCCGACATCCCAGACCACACCAACGGGCGTGATCGCCGCAGCGAATACCGGTGAATATGAGCGGGCAGTATCGGTTACAATCACCGGAACGAAAACACGCGGAGCATCTGCTGGGAAATCGAAACTCGCACCGTCTCTGGTCTGGTAAGCGACCTTGTAGACCTGCGCTTTACCGGCGGCGAGTTCGAAGGTGACCGCTTCGATTGCTGGAAGCATCCCAGCGATCGGCAACAGTAGCAGCTGACCCTCCGTGTCGTTTTCCGTGAGGTTTTTCATTTTAAATTCGAGCACCGCCTTACCTCCGGAACCGAGGGTCACGAACCCCTTGATGCGATACGGCTCCTCCGGGGTGCCATCGCGCAATGCCCTGAAGATAGCATCGCCCATCTGCAAGTGCGCGCTCGGATTCGGATGCACGCCGTCGTTATTCTCCGCATCGTGATCGAAGTAGGCACTTCGATAATGAGCGCCGATCGACTGCCGCGCCGCTCCGACCTCCGTGCCGGCAAGCGTCCCGGGCGCCTTGAGGGTGACACTCGAGAGGTCGAAGTAGAACACGTCGAGCTTGGCAGCAACCTCTCGCATCGCTCCCGAGTACGGCCGAGTGAATGCGATGTCCGAAATATTGCCATCACGCAGCGTGTTGCTCGGCCCCAACAGTATGACATCTGCACCAGTCGATTTGACGTAGCGCACCGAGAGCTCGAGCGCCTCGCTGTAGGTCGCAAGGCCGAGCTCGAGGAGCGCGTCGTTGATGCCGAAATTGATCAGCACGAGGTCGGGGTTGTTGACCAGGCCGTCCGCGGTGATGCGCGCGAGTGCGTGCAGGCTGACGCGACCGTTCATGCCGAGGTTCTCCAGCGTGATCTCATCGCCGATGACCGGCTCTCTTTTAGACCACTTCGCCTTCTCCGGTACGATATCGCGCACGCCGCCTGTGTAGAAAAATTCGTCCGCCAGATGCGCGGCGAAGTGACCGTGGTAGGACTTGTGGGAGTTCT
Organism: Verrucomicrobiales bacterium; assembly: GCA_047619485.1. Taxonomy (GTDB): domain Bacteria; phylum Verrucomicrobiota; class Verrucomicrobiia; order Verrucomicrobiales; family DEV007; genus JBLHKE01. The sequence goes on from JBLHKE010000192.1 coordinate 6,786, forward strand.
CCCGATCCTCGTCGTAGCTCATGTAGCGCGTCACGCTATCGCCGATCGCCGCGATGTGGACGGGCAAGCGCTTCTGCAATCGCTTGAAAGTGTGCGGCAACCATTTCTCAAAGTTCGCCCGCTGCTCCACCGTCAACTCCGTAGTACCCTCGAGCAATTCAACCAGCGCCTCGGCCTGGATCTTCTCCAGCTCGACCTTGGCTTTCACCTCAGCCCGAGCTTTCGCCGCCGCAGCTTCGGGATCGAGCTTCTCGACCACTGGGGTTTCGACCTCTTGGCAGAACGCGCTCAAGACCCCAAACGGGCTGAGCAGGAACAGCACGAGGGCACACATACCACGGCGCAAGGCGGGGTGGTGGTTAGAAACTCGAAGCAGGCACGACATCATTTTTCTCAGTCCACCAAAGCCTACTTTCCGCCTTTTACAATTGAGCCGCAAAGATTATTGTGTGGCGATGCCCGCACCCGATCCCAAGCGGCAGCGCCTCGCTGTCCTGAAAACCTACAAGCTCTACATCGGCGGAAAATTCCCTCGTACCGAGAGCGGGCGGTATAAAGTCGCCCTTTCACCCAAAACAGGAGAACACTTGGCCAACTACTGTCACGCCTCACGCAAAGATTTTCGCGACGCCGTCGTCGCCGCACGAAAAGCCCAACCAGGCTGGGCCGGCAACAGCGCCTACCTGAAGGGCCAGATCCTCTACCGCGCAGCCGAGATGCTCGAATCGCGAGCCGACTCGCTGGTGGCGGAACTGCAGGATTCGACCGACACCGACAAGCGCTCGGCTCGCGCCGAAGTCGAGGCAAGCGTCGATCGCCTAGTCTACTACGCCGGCTGGTCGGATAAGTTTCAGCAGGTGTTCGGCAGCGTGAACCCGGTGGCGAGCTCGCATTTCAACTTCTCGACCCCCGAACCGACCGGCATCGTCGGGATCTTCTGCCCGGACTCGCCATCACTTCTCGGCCTGGTCTCGCTGGTCGCCCCAGTCATCCTCGGCGGCAACAGCGTGGTGGTGCTCGCCTCGGAGAAATTTCCACTGCCCGCAATCACACTCGCCGAGATCATTTCCACCAGCGACATCCCTGGTGGCGTGATCAACCTACTCACGGGAGAACGCACCGAGCTGGCACCGCATTTTGCAACCCACATGGACATCAACGCCATCGTTGACGGCTCTGGCGACACCAACACCGAGAGCATTTTCCGCGAGGGTTCCGCAACCAATCTCAAGCGCGTCGCAATCCGCGCGCAGAAAAAACCAACTGACTGGTTCGGAGGCGCGGCGCAAGATCCTTACCGGATCCTCGACACGGTCGAGTTCAAGACCGCCTGGCACCCGATCGGGATCTGACTCGAGTCGGCGGGAACGACTCTTCCCCAAGCGCTTTTACGTCGATCGACCAACCAGGAAGTCGTCTTTCAGATCCCGCAGCGTCCGTAGTTTTCCCCACTGCGCCCCTTTCATCCGTCGGCTGCCGCTCTTCCGAGTCACACCAAACTGCTCTTTCCGAGATTCGAAAAACTGGTCGACGAATTCCCGGCTACCGAGCACGACACCATCGGTGAAATACCGGATCCGGCAGCGCAATGCTTCCGCCAGCGACAGCTTGCCGCCCGCTGCCCACACCGCCTCGATCTCGCGCTGCGTGAACCCGCCTTTCGATTTCACATTGCCCTGAGCTTGCGCGGCCTCCTGCACCGAACGTGCGCCTTTCACCTCCTTACCGACACCGAACAAGTATTCGCGGTAGACATCGCGCGCCTTGGTCCAACTCGACCTGCGCCCAAAGTCGATCGCCGACACCAACCCCGAGCGCGCCAGCCGCATCCCGCCAACCGCCGCCGCATACGAACACCACCGGTAGTCCTCCGGCCGTTCGACCAGACCCGCGCGCACTGGATTGAGATCGATGTAGGCCGCCACCGCCCGCAACGCCTCCGCCGAAGGCTCGACCAGCGAACACTTGAAACGCCCCTCCCACAGCGTGCCGCGCCGCTCGTGCTTACAGTTGAAAGCGATCGTCATGCGCTGCTTGAGCTCCTTCATGAAGAGCGACAGATCGAACAGCCGCCGCCGCACCCGCTCAGCGATCTCCGCCACACCATCCTTGTGACCATTCCGCCGAAACATCTCAACCTCCCCCAACAGCATGCGCGTCGAGAACTCATCAGCGAAGACTGATAGCTTCGCCAGCACATCCTCGTCCGTCCACCCATCCAGCGCCATATCCCTGTCCGGAACCTCCAGCAACAAGTGCAAGTGATTGCCCATGAAGCACCAGGCCAGCGCCCGCAAACCTGAAAACTTCAGCTGCTTGAACAAGATTTTCCGAAACGTCTCCTTCTCCACGTCCCCAAGCAGAATTTCCTGTCCCGCCGTCCGCGTCACGACATGCAAAAATCGACTCTTCCCGTCAGGTTCACCCAGAACAAATTGCCTGCTTTTTCTCATGATCTAAAAATATTAGCACACTTCCTACCCAGCTTCAAGCAGGGGGTCTGTCCCTTTGCATAGTCCCCTTGCATATATTTACAACCCGAGTATCACATCCGTCAATTTGGAGGCTCTGACGCACGCACGCTGCCGTCACCACCTGACAATAGATCGAGGCACCTACTGGGCTGACCGTATCCACTAAAGCAGTCGCAATCTCGTCCCGAACGCCCCTCTGCGAGACACGGATGGAGCTTTTCAAGCATCTGTCGATATGCTTAGATTTGTATCTCTGAATTTCGGGCACCCCTGCCCAAGATACTCAAGAAACCTTAATCTGAACCTTCACCTTAGCAAAAACACCAAAAAACCACCATGTCCAAACAACTCACCCGTCGTAGATTCCTTACCAATACTGGCCTCGCCGCCTCAGCACTCGCCTTCCCCAGCATCATCCGTGCCCGCGGCCAGAATGAAAAACTCCAGTGCGGATTTGTCGCCGTCGGCGGCCGCGCCAATGCCCATACCGCCAATGCCCACCGCCTCGGTCTGCAGTGCGTCGCATTTGCCGAGGTCGACAAGGGCTCGTGGAAAGGCGTCCATCAAAAAGAGGGCTGGAAGGAAGCCAAGGGTTACACCGACTGGCGCGAGATGTTCAACAAGCACACCGAGGAACTCGACGTCATCTTCGTCGCCACCCCCGACCATTCACACTACGGCCCTTCGATGACCGCTATCTCCAATGGCATCCACTGCTACACTGAGAAGCCGCTCTCGTGGTCGGTTCGGGAGGCACAACTGCTCACTGCCGCCTACAAGAAAAACACCAGCGTCGTCACCCAGATGGGCAACCAGGGACACGCGGGCAACGGCTGGCGACTCGCCTACGAATTCGTCAAAGGTGGCGCGATCGGCGACGTGAAAGAATTCCACACTTGGACCAACCGCCCGGTCTGGCCACAGGGCGGCGGTCGCCCTGAAGGCGAAGACCCGATCCCTGAGAACCTCGACTGGGAATCGTGGATCGGACCAGCCGCGATGCGCCCGTTTAAAAAGAATGCCTACCACACCTTCAAATGGCGCGGCGTGGTAGACTTCGGCTCGGGTGCGCTCGGCGACATGGCCTGCCACACCACCGACGGTATCTACTCGATCATGGATCCAGGTTACGCGGCCTCCGCAGAACCGATCATGATGACCGCTCCAGTCGGTGACCAGTATCCAGCCGGCATGACCATCAAGGCCACCTACCGCGCCAACGACAAGCGCCCTGGTTTCACCACCTTCTGGTACGAGGGCAAGAAGAAGGACGGCAGCGACAACATGCCTGAGACGCCTCAAGAGCTGCTCGACGAGAAGCGCAAGATGCCGCGCACCGGCAACCTCATCATCGGTACCAAGGGCAAGATGATCGTTCAGGGCGACTACTGGGAGAGCCCGCGCATCATCCCGGAGACATCACGCAAGGCATTCGGCAAGCCAGAGAAACTGCTCGAGCGCTCGCCTGGCCACCACGACGAGTTCGTCATGGCATGCAAAGGCGAAAAGCCGCGCGAGTTCAGCCAATCGAACTTCAGCTACTCAGGTCCGATGACCGCCAACATCCAACTCGGCAACCTCTGCGCCCGCGCAGGGAAGAAGCTCGAGCTCAACGAGGCCGGCGAGATCACCAACGATCCAAAGATCAACGAGCTGGCCTGGCGCGAACCACGCAAAGGCTGGGGCGCACTCAAGACGGAAGTCTAGATCGCACAGAAACTCCGTATATCAGGGGGCTGGCCGCGCAAGTGGCCAGCCCCTTTCCGTGGCCAGGAAACGGCCGCCGGCCCGAAGAATCCGGAACATTTTTCACTTAGAGTTTCGCTTTAAGGGCACCTCCGGAAACCTGCTGTGGAAATGGGGCGCAGAGAAAATTCCCGCTGGCGAGGCGATAAACGCTAAGCTATCTGGTGATAGTGGGCGCTTTAGCAACGAAGACAGCTGGGATTTTATCA
>JBLHKE010000193.1:0-11197 GCA_047619485.1 Verrucomicrobiales bacterium
TAGCCAGCACCAAGGCAGATTTCAGCGATGATAGCGGGCTATTTGAGTTGGAAGCTAACGCGGGTGATGGCCAAAATAACCAGCAGATTGTAGGAGTTATTTACTGACAAGCCCTAAGCATGCTCCACCACTCCGGATTCGTCGGTGGCAAGCAGCTTCCCAGCTATGCGAAGATGCTCAAACTCGAAGCGTTAACGGAGACCGATCGCAGCAAGTAAGTACGCTTGAATGTAATGGTGACCATGCATCCCCCGCTCACACCATCCGCCGCCAAAGCACTGCTCTAGAAAATTGCTGAGCGCTGGCAAACCTCCATGCGCAGGCCAACCATTGAGCATTTCACCCGTGCCCAGATTCGGCTATGTTCTTGGGATGAAGCGCAGAAATTTTCTCAGAATCACGCTGCCCCTCGCAATCGCGGGTAAGGCGGGAGCCGCACCGGCTGATAGACCTGATCTCACCTTCGGGGTCATCGCGGATCCGCAATACGCCGACGCCAATCCGGCGGGCAGCCGGTTCTACCGGAACTCTCTGGGAAAACTAGAACACGCCATCGCGGATCTGAATACCAAACCACTGGAGTTCACGGTCACGCTCGGCGACCTCATCGACCGGGATTTCAAGAGCTTCTCTGACGTTATGCCGATCTACAAAAAGCTCAAGGCTCCCCATTTCGCTGTTTGTGGGAACCACGATTTTTCGGTCGCCGATGCTGATAAGGGCAAGGTCCACGCCGCGATCGGACGGGAAAAAGCGTATGACTCGCAGGTCATCAAAGACTGGCGCTTTGTCTACCTCGATGGCACCGATATCGGTATCTGGCGGCACCCCTCCGGTGATCCAAGGACAGCTGAGGCGAAAGCACTGCAAGCGAAACTGGCCAAGAAGTATGACCGCAGGATGGGCCGATCGAGCGGCGCCATCGGCGCGGAGCAGATGGAATGGCTAGACAAGGAACTCGCCGCAGCAAAGGCCGCAGGCCAGCGTGTCATCCTCTTCAACCACTATCCAGTCATGCCTGCCAACGACGGCTACAATCTGTGGAACGCCGAGGAGCTCGTACTGCTGATCGCGAAATACGATCATGTCGCCGCCTACATGAACGGGCATAAGCACTCCGGGAATTACACCAAGTCCGGCAACTGCCACTACGTCAATTTGAAGGGGATGGTCGAAACAGAAGCAAAAACCGCCTACGCCTCCGTCCAATGCTTCCCTGACCGTCTTGTCATCGACGGCATGGGTCTGGAGCCGGACCGCAACCTCGACGCCTGAGGTGGGGAACCGGTGTCAGAAAAAATCTAGCAGTCATTGTCCGATCATTCGTGTAGGAATAGTCGGTGAACTTCCCCCAACAGCGCAAGGAGCCACTGCTGATGGGCGTCAATCTCGTCGTTCGCCTCGTTCTGGTGCTCGTTGTGACGCTCGTGCTGCCGTCAGCTGCATTGGCGACTGAAACACCAAGCGTCGGGGAGGAGCCGGTTCGCATTTACGTTGTCGGTCACGGTTGGCACACTGGACTCGTGGTACCGAACGAGACGGATCTTCTCAAGGAATGCCCCGCCCTCGGTAGGTTCGCTGGCTGGGAGTTTGTGGAGATCGGATGGGGCGACGAAGGATTCTATCGTGGAGGCACTTCGATCTCTCTCGATGTCGCGCTGAAAGCGGTTGCGACGCCCACACCGACCGTCCTCCACGCCGCCGGAGTGAGTGCGCCGGTCGAAATGTTTTTCCCAAACAGCGAGATCATTGCGATCGATATTTCCGCCATGCAGTTCGCCGACCTGGCGCGCTTCGTCGGGGCCACCTTCAAAACGGAGAACGGAGCTCCGATCGATCTCGGCGAGGGGATCTACAGTGACAGTCGCTTCTTCAGGGCGCATGGCTCCTACTACTTCCCAAATACCTGCAACGTCTGGACACTCAAGGCGATCAAGAGTGCCGGTCTCCCCGTGTTCTCGCCGGCAGGGATCCGCGCCGAAAACGTGATCACACAAGCGGCGCAGCACGGCGAAACGATACGCCGCTATCAGGGCCGTTCGCGGGTCTCCGTCCTGATTGCTGCCGTCGTGGCGATCGCGGTGGTCGCCGGTCTTCGGAAGATTCGAGGGCTTGTATGGTGGGCATGGGGCGCATTAATTTTCACCACCTTGAGCCTCGCAGCCGTCACCATGGCGAATGTCAATCAGGTCGGCATCCCAGCGTTCCTACCGGCCGCGGCAGCATGCGCCTGCTGGGCGGTCGTAGCCGCGATCGCCGCCACCCACATGGTCGCCTTGCGGAGAAAGTTCCGCTGGCGGCATGCGATCGTCGCAGCCATCGCCTCCCTCGTCATCCTTATCGGCCTTTCGCCTCTCTAGAGTAGAGGCCTTAGATAGCCGGGAGGTATTTCTCCACGAACATCTCGTAGTGCGCCCGGGGTATAGCGGCGAGTTCAAATTCGGGGGCAAATAAGGTAGCAAGTGCAACCTCTAGGTGGCGGATTGACACAAGGCTCCGATACTCGGGGACGAGGATCTCATCGAGAAGTTCCTCTGTTCCCGCAAGTTTCTCATTGTTGCCTGGAAACAGGAGCACCAGTCGTGAGATGCCACCGCGCTCCCCGATGAACGAAATCTTGCGCAGGAGCTGGTAGTTCGCGAAGAACGATTCCTTTTCGAGAAACCGCTCGTGCACCTTACCTATGAGGCGAGGCCGATAGATCGTCTCCAGCATCTTCTTCCTGCGACGGTTGGGCTTGGCACTCGCGAACTCGGTCTCCGTGTATTTTACCTCTACGCCGATACCTGCCTCATGCTTGATTGCCACGAGGAAGTCGAAATGGGATCCCTCGCCGCGATCGGGGACAAACTCGAACTCGCTCTCGTTGGTGTAATCTTTCTGGGTACCAATAACTGCAGCAAGGAGATCGCTGCGACCGAGCGCCGGAAAGAACAGGTTGAAGCACATCGCTTGCGATGAATTCAGGTGGTGGAAGTATTTGCGGAGTTTGATATCCTTTGAGGCATAGGTCCAAAACTCGCGGCGAGCGGTCTCTATGATGTTGAGCTTGCGAAGCGCCTTGGGGAGAATGTGCCCGTAGGGGGTCTTCTTCCACAAACCCTGCTCGGAAACTCCGAGACGCTCCTTCCGGTAGCGAGAGAAGTGCTTCTTTGTGGTGTCGTTGAAATTCATGTTTTTTCTACTCATTCGGTCTCTATTTCTATCATCATCTTCAAGGATGCGGTAGATCGATGGGCGAATCACTGAAAAAACTCTGTGGCAAGTTGTCCGCATTCGCCCATTGTTTTCACAATGATGAAGTTATGCACCATCCTCCTGTTCGCCAGCCTCTGTGCGGCTACTCGAGCATCTGCTGATCAACCGGCTCCACCAACCGCAGAGCATCTCGAGTTTTTTGAGAATAAAGTACGGCCATTACTGGCTGAACAATGCTATCGCTGCCACTCGGCAGAAGCGCAGGAGAAGGGAAAGCTCAAAGCGGGTCTGCGTCTCGATTCGCTCGCGGGATTGCTCAAAGGTGGAGATTCAGGATCCGCCCTGACACCAGGCGATCCTGCTAAGAGTCTCATCATCGAAGCTGTCAATTATCTCAATGAGGACATGGCGATGCCTCCAAAAGGCAAACTGAACGACGCACAGATTAAGGTGCTCACCGACTGGGTGCAGATTGGCGCACCCTGGACCGGGGCCGACACCGCCGCGACGATCGTCCCGAACCAACCCGAGCAAGCCTACGATTGGGATCGTTTCCGGCGTGAGCATTGGTCGTTCAAACCGATGGTCAAAACCGAACCACCCAGCGTGACAAACACTTCCTGGGCGCGCTCCCCCATCGATCACTTCACGCTCGCGAAACTCGAAGCCGTGGGGCTCCAGCCGAACGACAAGTCTAAGAAGCGCACACTCATCCGCCGCGCCTACCTCGACCTGATCGGGCTTCCACCGACGCCAGAACAAGTCGTGGCTTTCCTCAAGGACTCGGAAGCGGAAGCCTTCGCAAAGGTCATCGACGGATTGCTTGCCTCTGAGCACTACGGCGAACGCTGGGCACGCCACTGGCTCGACGTTGCGCGCTACAGCGATGGCCTTGGCGGATTCGGCGACAACAAGGCGCTGCCCTCGGCGTGGCGGTATCGGGATTGGGTGGTCGATGCCCTGAATTCCGACATGCCATACGACAAGTTCGTCGCCCGCCAGATCGCTGGCGATCTTCTTGAGAAGGATCCGGATCCGGTGGCAACTGGCTTCTTCGTCGTCGGTCCGAGCTACACCTCCGACGGCGGTGATCCGGAGGCAAAGGCCCAAGCGGAGGGAGAAACGCTATCCGACCGGGTCGATACCTTCTCGCGCGCCTTCCTCGGCCTGACGGCGGCTTGCGCAAGGTGTCACAATCACAAATTCGATCCAATCACCACGCAGGACTACTATGCCATCGCGGGGATATTTAAGAACACGCGTAGCACTGAACACCCGGTGGTTCCCCAGGCTGTGGTCGAGGCATTCCAGAAGGGACAGGAAGCGATCAAAAATCAGAACAACACGATTAACCAGTTCTTGGACAACGGAGCCAAGCGGCTACAAGTCGAGCGCAAGCACGTCGAGAAATCGTTAGAGGAAGAGCCGCAGAAGAAGGTCGCTGAGATGCGTGCCGAGCTGGAGCGCTTGAAGAAATCGGCTCCACCCAAATACGAGATCGCCCACGTTCTGCAAGACGCCGGAAAGAACAACATGCACGTCGCCCTGCGTGGCGATCTGCGCAAGCAGGGCGAACTCGTCCCGCGTCGGTTCATTCAGATACTCGCTGGAGAAACGCCACAGCTCTACACCCACGGCAGTGGCCGGCGCGAGCTGGCCGAATCCGTCACCGCACCAGACAACCCGCTAACAGCGCGCGTCATCGTCAATCGGGTCTGGGCTTGGCATTTCGGTAAGGCGCTGGTGCGCACTCCGAGCAACTTCGGCATCCTCGGCGAGAAACCGACCCACCCGCATTTGCTCGACTGGCTCGCGACCGATTTCGTCGAGCACGGCTGGTCACTCAAACGCCTCCATCGCCAGATCATGCTCTCGTCCACCTGGCAGATGAGCAGCCGGTTTGACAAAGAGAAATTCACGACCGACGGCGACAACAAACTACTGTGGCGAATGAACCCGCGAAAACTCGACGTCGAGGTCTGGCGTGACTCGCTGCTCGCAGTCACCGGCGAACTCGATCGAGCGATCGGCGGCAAACCCGATGGGGAGATTTTGCGCAGCAAGCGCCGCACTCTCTACGCTACCATCAGCCGCACCGGCGACCGCTTTGAATCCGATGCCTTCCTACGCCTGTTTGATTTTCCAGCAGCCATCTCCACCAGCGCCTCTCGCCCGACTAGCACTGTCCCACAGCAGTATCTATTCATGATGAACAGTCCGTTCATGACCGAACGCGCAAAAACGCTCGGCAACCATCTGCATGGATTGCAGCAGCCGCTGCCCGCCCGGATCAAAAATGTCTATCAACAGCTCTACTCCCGCTCACCCGATCCCGCCGAGATCGAGCTAGGCACGCAGTGGCTCGGCGATAGCCCAACTCAGGAAACCTGGCACCAGTATGCACAGGTCCTGTTGAGCGCTCACGAACTCATCCAGATTCAATAATCCTCATGAAATTCCTTGAACACGAACTCGCCTACCGCCAGGCGACGCTATCGCAAATTACTCGCCGCGATGCGCTCGCGAAGATGGGGGCCGGGGTCGGCAGCATCGGATTGGCCAGCATGTTCGGAGGCAATGCACTCGCTGCCGCCGAAAACTCGACGAACCCGCTCGCGCCGAAGGCCCCACACTTCGCGCCGAAGGCGAAGCGGCTCATCCAATTGTTCATGCCTGGCGGGCCGTCGCAGGTGGACACCTTCGACTACAAGCCGATGATCGCCAAACACGCTGGCGAGCGTCCGGAATCAGTCGATCGCAAATCGCTGCGCAACACCAAAATGGGTCTAATGCCCTCCCCTTTCGGTTTCGAGCAGTACGGCGAATGCGGCAAGTGGGTCAGTGACATTTTCCCGGAGATCGCCAAATGCGTCGACGACATCACCTTCGTCCATTCGATGCACACTGACATTCCCGAGCATGCCGGCGGTATCCTCATGACGAACCTCGGCGCCCTGCAACCCAACCGCCCGAGCCTTGGCTCTTGGTTGACCTACGGGCTCGGCGCAGAGACCGAAAATCTGCCGGGCTTCGTCGCCATGTCTCCGCGCGCCCAGCCGCGTGGCAAGCTCGCGAACTGGGGCAATTCCTTCCTCCCCGGCGCGCACGCCGGTGCCTACGTCAACATCCAGAACATGAAACCAGACGCGGTCATCCGCGACCTGAAGAACACCAACCTATCACGCAAGCAGCAGCGCAAGCAGGCTGACCTGCTTGCCAAGATCAACCAACTCCACCTGCAGCGCCTCGAACAAGACCAGAACCTCGAGTCTAGCATCCAGGCGATGGAGATGGCGTTCCGCATGCAGTTTTCTGTGCCAGAGGTGTTCGACGTTTCGCAAGAAAGCGAGCAAACGCGCAAGCTCTACGGCGACAGCGAGTTCGCCAAAGGCTGCCTGATCGCCCGGCGACTCTGCGAGGAAGGCGTGCGCGTGGTACAGCTTTCGCATTCAATCGACGGCTACGACATCGCCTGGGACACCGGCCACGGCGACATTGTCGGCGGCCACGCAAAGCTGGCCAAAGCCTGCGACCAAGGGATCGCAGCACTGCTCAAAGACCTCGAAGGCCGAGGCCTACTCGACGAAACGCTCGTCGTCTGGGGCGGCGAGTTCGGCCGCGCACCAACCTCCGAAGGCAAGAAGGGTCGCGACCACGATCACTACGGCTACACGGTCTGGATGGCCGGCGGCGGAGTGAAGAAAGGCTTCAGCTACGGTGCCACCGACGAGTTCGGATTGTCGGCAGTCGAAAACCGCGTCCACGTCCACGACATGAATGCGACCATCCTCCACCTGATGGGCCTCGACCACGAGAAACTCACCTACCGCTACTCCGGCCGCGACTATCGCCTAACAGATGTCCACGGCCACGTCGTCCACGACCTGATAGCGTGACATAAAGTGATCATGCCAAGGTGAAACCGGGACGAAGCTTCGACTAGCTCGCGGGTCTCAGCGAGCGATCTAATGGTGTCTTCGGCGGAGCGGAAAAAGTGTCGGACAGTTGGCGGATCTACCACGAAGCGCCCGGGGAAAGACATCGATTAGACTGAGCTTTTAATAGAGGGGTAGATTCAGCGGACGTGGCCGCTGCCAAAGTTCAGCCCGAACTGGAGCCAGACTGAATGTTCATTGCCGAAATCGTTGGAGTGATCCCAGTTGTACTGCAGCCGTGCCTGCACTGTGCGGGCGCGGTTCGCATACCAGGTGATCGCTGGCGAGATGCGAAGGCGATCGTCTAGTCCTGCTTCGGAAATTCCCGAAACCCAACCGGCGCGCAGCCCAGTTTCTATCTTGTCATCGAACCCGTAGACTAGGCTGGAGTAGAGCCCGAATTCGTTGAGGTTCGCCCGCAGCGGCACCTCTTCTTCATCTGCTTGCTCCCCATCGTCATGTTCATCTTCCTCTTCACCAGGCAGGTGCCCTGATACTGAACCAATCTGACGGTACATTAGTTCGTTTCTCCAGCGGAGTGAGTTGCCTCCTGGATCATATCCATTCTCACGCCACAGATATTCCAATCCGATCCCGTAGAGCTGTGTGCTGCGATCGAATAGGTTGTCTCCCCATGCGCCGGAAACGATTCCAGTGATGCGGTTCCTGTCATTAATGTCGTACTGGTTCACCCAAGCGGCGGTGACAACCCTACCAGTGAAATTCGCCCCCTCCGCTTCGAACATTGACTCCTCGCTATGCTCCTCATCCCCGTGCCCGTGATCGTGAGCTTGAACCTCACCGATGGACACTGAGAGGATCGATGCTCGCATTGCCGATAGAGGAAGATTCCACGAGATCTCACCGCCTTGGGTGATCAGTTCTCCTTCGTTGAGGAAGCGACCGTTCACTAGATTCTGATCGACGTTCGCCCAGCCATGATTGTGGACGCTGTTCTGAAAACCGAATCGGTTGAAATACTGGCCACCTCGGAACTGAAGGCCTAGCGGTAGCTCGGCCAGTTTTAGAAACGCCTCTTCGAGCGCGAAGCTAAAATCACCGTTCGAATCGGTGAGCCCGGTTGCGTTGGCAAAACCCTGTAGCTTTCCTGCCCGCAGGGACAGTCCAGGCTCGAAGGTCTGCAGGGTTGCCGCCCGCTGTGGATCATGATCATTCGTCGCTAGCGAACCATCGGCTGCTGACGAGAATCCGTAGGCCGAAAGGAAATGCAGGTGCCCCTGAAGATTGATACCGGTCTCGTCTTCGCTAGTGATAGCTCGGTCAACGGATCGGCCGGCTGTCACAAGGTCAATGGGGGCTTCACCGGCGGTTGCAGAAATTAATCCGTAGGTAAATGACAAGCAGGTGGTTGCGATGGACAGCTTTTTAAACTTGGATTTCATGGCAAAAATATTTACATTAACGCAAGTCAATTGCAATAATTTAATGCGATTAACTTGCGTTTTGACCGAATTGGGTTTTCTTCCCGAATGCGACCTTTAGCCAAAACATCTCTATTTCTAGCCTCCATGTGGCTCCTCTGTTCTTGCCAGAGCACGAATATTAGCAAGCCCGCCTCAGGCGGCTCAACCAGTGGAGTCGATCAGCGGCACGAGCACCAATATGATTTTTGGCAAAATGGCGGTGGTGCTTGCTGCCCAGTTGAATCGGTTCAGAAGGCGCCCTAGTCACGCTCCTGCCATTTTTGGTTTTCCGCCGGATCTCGAAATGGTCGATGGCGGCTATTGTCTAGTCGCGAGTTCATCGTAGAACGATGACTGCGCTGCGCTGCGGCTCTTGAGCTGCTTACTAAGAGCGTGGAGTAACTCTGGATGAAACGGTGAGACGAGTAGCGCCTCGCGGATCTCGCCGGCGCTGCCGCGTGCGACGATGCGCTCGATCCAGGCTGCCGTGGAGAGTGCGCTGAGTGGGGATATCGTGCGCGCGGAGGGGTTGGCGAGCAGCCATTCTGCCCAACGTGTGAGTCCTCCAGCGGTGTCGTTTTGAGCGATCGTCTCCCGAATGGACGCCAGTTGGTCGGGCTGCACAGATTCTAAGATTCCGCGCTCGGTAATACGGCGACCAGCGAGGGCTTCGGCGAGATCAGATAGCCAGGCAGGCGCTGCGGAAATGGCTGGTGGTTGATCCCAAAGGGCGACTTCGTGGCCGTCGGTGGCTGTGGCGAGGCGCCGTCCGTCGTGGCTGAAGCTGACCCAGTTGATGGCGTGGCGATGCCGCTGCGGCGGGGATAGGCGCTGGCCGCTGGCGACACCCCACACGTGGACGGAGGCGCCGTCTTTTTGCGGGATGGTACCGCTGACCAGGCGCTGTCCGTCATGGCTAAAGCGGAAGGCCGTGACGACGTCGCCGTGCAACAGCGGCTCGCCGAGCGGGGCGCCGGTCGAGGTGTCCCAAAGCCGCACCGTGGCGTCGTGCGAGCCGCCGGATGCGAGCACACGGCCGTCGGGCGAAAACTTGCAAAACAGGCCGCTGTAGAAAGCGATGTCGGCATGCGCGAGCGGCGGAGTCAGAGGCTGGCCAGTAGCGGCGTCCCAAAGTCGGGCGGTGTTGTCTAGCGAGGCGGTAGCGACCTTTGACCCGTCGGGCGAGAGCATCGCGCAGGTCACGTCCGCGCCGTGCTGCATCACCGCGCCGAAGACCTCGCCGGCGATCGGTCGCAGTAGCCGGGCAGTGCCGTTTTTGAAGCCGGCGACGGCGAGGTCGGAGCCGCTCGCCACATCCATGCAGCGCACCTGTCCATCGCCAGCGGGGATTTCACCGAGGCGCCTGGCTTTGACCCAGTCCCACACCGATACCCTCCCGTCAATGTAACCGGCTAACAAATGCTTGCCATCCTTATCGATCGCCATGCAGGTCGCGCCTTTCATGCCGCGACTTTTGACGATCACCATCATTCCTTGTTTCGCGAAGCGGCGCGCTTTGTCGACCTCGAAGGCATCGATAAATCCGTCGTTCTGGCGGGTGAATTGCATCTTCGCTGGGTCGCCCGGGAGGCGGACAGGTTTGCCCACGGGCGTGCCATCGGCGGTGCGCCATTCGGTCGCTACGCCGCGCGGTTCCCAGGTCACAAAGGTAGCGTCACCCTTGTCAAAACCGACCCAGTGCGCGGCGCTGTCGTGCGGGATCTCCAAAGGCCGTGCGGCGCGGGAGCGCAGGTCCCAGAGGCGGATATCGCGATTGCGCGAGGCAGTGAGTAGGCGGGTGCCATCCGGGCTGAACACGACATCGGTGGCTGCGTGTCCGGTCGGGATGCGCGAGGTCGTCGGCGCGCCAGTCTGGGCGTTCCAAACCCGCACCGAGCGGTCGCGCGAGGCGGTAGCCAGGCGCGTGACATCCGGGCTGAACGCGACCCCGTAAACGTGGTCGGTATGCTCTAAAGGTGGGGTCACCGGGGTGCCGCTCTCGGCATCCCAGATGCGCGCGGTGCCGTCGTAGGACGCGGTTGCCACGCGAGTCCCGCAGGGGCTCACGGCGATATTGTAGACGCGGGCGGCGTGTTGCAGCGGCGCGGAGATCGCTTTTCCATCGGTCGCATCCCAGACACGTGCGCTGTTGTCGAAGGCGCCGGTAACGAAACGTGGCCGGCCGCGGGGAAGGAAACGAATATTGAACACTTGCCCACGGTGGGCTGAGATGCGGGCGATCTGGCGACCGTCTGCGGCGTCGAAGAGCTTTACCGTGCCATCGACAAAACCCACCACTAGCGTCTTCCCGTTTGGCGAGACCGCCACTGCCGTGCCGCTTTCCTCTTGCGGCTGGCTCCACACCTCACGGTTGGCGTCCACGTCGAAGGCTCGGACTCTGCCCCCCTGCCTGACTGTGAATACCAACTTTCCGTCCGGGCTGAGTGCGCATCTGCCAACGTTCGTGCCGACGTGATCGAAGGGGCCGGCTAGCTTCTTGCCAGTCTTGAGGTCGTAGACCTCCACGCCGCTCTGTTGCGAGGCGAGCGCCAGCCGCGTGCCGCCCGCGTCCATGGCGCAAATGCTGTGGTTCGAATCTGCCTGTTGCATGCTTTTGCCGATCCATCCCCCGGTCTCATT
>JBLHKE010000194.1:0-11189 GCA_047619485.1 Verrucomicrobiales bacterium
ATGGTGGACAGGTAGCCGTGCGCTTCGGCGACCACGTCGTCTTGCGCACCGGGCTCAAGGGGAAGAAGCAAGCTGGGGCGTGGGAAGCTTACAACGTCGTCAGCGATCCTAACGAAACTAAAAATCTTGCCACAGAGAAGCCAGCGCTGGTAGCGCAAGCCAAGGCGATCCTAGAGAAAGAGTGGGCCGAAAACGAGCGCTTCCCGATGGACAAGAAGAAGGCGCTCAACTAACGAGTTTTGACCGCAGATTTGAACAGATTAACGCAGATTTTTTCTTGTCCAGCGGACGGCACAACGTAGTCAAGTAGACCGGACGACCATCCTTCTCAGTTGTGCCCCGGCCGCTCTCAGAACTAGACAAGCGGATTTTCCAACATACGGCTCTTCGCCACGGCTTCCGGATCTCCTCCCCCTCAGAGATAGAGCCTCTGCTTTCGCTTTCTCTCTTGGTTATGTTTTGTTAATAGGTTAAATCGCTGATTTTTGATCCGCCTAGGAGTCTGTCGGACTTAGATGATTTCGAGCAAAACGTTTTAGAATTCAGTCATAATCCGCCGTCCGATGCAGGAGTATATTGGAATATTCGCCAAAGCGGAGGGTGGATTTGGGCGAATTCTAAAACGATTGTTGCCGGATCAGGTAAGTCCGACAGGCTCCTAGAGGATCGCTTAGGTTGACGCCTATGGGCGTCTCACCTCGAGTATCTTCGTGACGGGGCGAGACGCCCCAAGCTCCTTGGTCTCACCCCTTGCGCGCGACCTATCGCCAGAGATCTAAATGCGCGGTTGACTTGACCGAACAGTCAACTACCGGATGGCGATGCCAATCACTGCCAAAACGGCACCAGTAGCCACCGAGATCGACAGCCGCACCCGGTTGCTCGAGTCGATGATCGACGCGATTTGGGAGCGCAGCTATGGAGCCGTTTCGGTCGATGCCATCTGCGAACGCGCCGGTGTTCACAAGGGGAGCTTCTACCATTTTTTCAAATCCAAAGCCGCATTGGCAATCGCCGCACTCGACCATCTGTGGGAGCAGCACAGTCGCCCCACGCTCGAGGAGATTTTTTCGCCCGACCGTCCGCCACTCGCACGCTTCGAACGTTTGATCAGTTACTGGTATCAGCGTTCAGTCGCCTGCCAGCGCGAAAAGGGTCGCGTGCTCGGCTGCCCTTACTTTAACCTCGGTGCCGAGATGGCTGCCGTCGAACCGGAAGTCGCCAGCAAGGTCCGCGAGGTGCTCGATCACTACCAGGCAACCATCGAAGCGACCTTAACCGAGGCTGACGCGGCCGGCGACGTCCAAATCGCCGAGCCAGCCGTAACCGCCAGCAGCCTCTTTTCGATGATTGAAGGTTGCTCGATGCAGGCGCGCATCCACGACGACCCAGAGCGCGTGCGCCACTTCGCCGACGCCTTCGGCCGCGTGATCGGAGCCCAGCTACACCCAGACTTCGAAATCCCACTTTCATGAGTTCAAACAACAATCCCAAACAGGTGATCGCCTGGTTCGTGGTTCTCCTGATCCTGGGGGTCACGCTCTGGTCTGGATCCAAGGCGCTGCGCGAAGCCAAACCCGAGGAGGCACCGGCCGGCCCAGCAGGTGGTCGCCCGCCTAGCACCGTCATTTTCCAGCCAGCAGCGGAGAAGGAAGTCGTCCAACTACTGACGGTCACCGGAACTCTACGCGCCGCACGCCGGGCGCAAGTCGCCTCACGGGAAGCCGCCGCAGTCGATTCGATCGAGGTCAGCGAGGGGGACCTCGTCGAGAAGGGCGCGACCTTGGTCACCCTTGATGGCCGCCGTATCGCAGCTCAGTTGGCCGAGGGCCAGGCCTCGCTCACCGCCGCCCGCGCAGAGCTTGCGCAACGCGAAGCCGAAGATGATCGTGCCAAGGAAGACGCCGAGATGATGTCTGGCCTCTGGGATCAAAAAGCGATCGCCAAGCGCCAATACCTCGACAGCGTGAGTGCCGCCAAAGTCGCCAACTCGCGGGTCGATGCCGCGCGGGAAGCGATCGACGCCTCCCACAAACGGCTCGAGCTACTCAAGGTCCGCGAGGTGGATCTCAAAGTTTCGGCCCCATTCGACGGTCGGGTGGTCGCCCGACACACCGAGATCGGCGAGTGGCTCAAGGAAGGTGATCCGGTCGTAACGCTGGTCTCCACCGGCGAGGTCGAGGCCTGGCTGCAGCTCCCCGAACGCCACGCAGCCCAGCTCAAGACCACCACACCGGGGTCCGTCGAGATACGCCTCCCGGGGCGCGACGAACCGATCCGCGCCGACAAGATGTCGCTGATTTCTGACGTCGAGGGACGCTCGCGCCGCTTCAACCTGATCGCCCACATCCCCGATCCGGAGAACACGCTCACCCCGGGCACGTCGGTCGAAGCGATCGTGCCAATCGGCGAACCGACTATCGCGATCGTCGTCTCGTCCGACGCGGTTTTGAAAAGTTATGCAGGCACCTACGTCTTCATCGCCGCCCCGGGCGAGCAAGGTCCACCAGTAGCTACCCGCGTTCCCATCGAGGTGCAATTCGAGCGTGATGGCGAAGCGGTGCTTGCGCCCGGCGAGTTGAAACTTGGCGACCAGGTGATCGTCGAAGGTAACGAACGCCTGTTCCCCAACACCCCGCTGAACCCGCAGCCGTTTTCCACGACCCGGGGGGAGAAGCCTAAGCCATGAGGTCGCTGATCGAATCACTCCTCCGGCAGCCGATCACCATCGCGGTGTTCACCATGCTGGCGGTCTTCACCGGAATACTCGCGATCACCCGGGTGCCAGTGCGCATGACCCCCGAGGTCTCATCCGTCGTCATTGCAGTCCTCACCAACTGGGAGAACGCCTCCTCCGCCGAGATCGAATCCGATATCGTTGAAGAGCAAGAGAAGGTCCTCGGTGAGATCACCGGCCTCAAATCGATGATCAGCACCAGCGCCGCCGGCCAGGGAACCGTGCGCCTCGAGTTCGAGACAGGCACAGACATCAACGAGGCGCAGCAGGACGTGCTGCAGAAACTCGACGAGGTGCCCGGCTATCCAGAGGGCGTCCTGCGCCCGGTGGTGCAGGACATCGACCCAGAGTCGGCCGACTACATCTCGTGGATCGGACTGTTCTCCACCGATCCGAACTTCACGCCGGAAAAGCTCTACGACTTCATGGATCGCACCATCAAGCCGCGCTTCGAACGTATTCCCGGGATCAGCGAGGTCGGCGTGCGCGGCGCCACCGCATCCGAATTGCAGATCATCGTCGACCCCACCGCCCTCGCGCAGCGCGGCATCACTTTTAGCCAGCTCCGCAGCAACATCGTTGCCGCCAACGCCAACTTCTCCGGTGGGAAGATCGAGCAGGGCAAGCGCGACTTCCGCATCCGCGCCACCGGCCGGTTCGACACGCCCGAGTCAGCTGGCGATATGATGATCTTCCGCGACGAGGCCGGCCCAGTCTACCTGCGCGACGTCGCTGAGGTCCGCAACGATTGGAAGGAACCGACCTCCTGGGTGCGCTCGCGCGGCCAGCGATCGGCGTTCTTCAATTTCCAGCTGCAACGCGGCGCCAACCTGCTAGAGACGATGAACCTGCTGAAGGCCGAAGTCGCGACTCTCAACCTGCCAGGCGGCCTGCTCGACGAGAAGGCTCGCCAGCTAGGGCTCGACGGCACGCTCGAGTTGGTCAGCACCTATGACGCCTCTACCTACGTCGAGGACGCCTTCAACCTAGTGCGTTCGAACCTCATCCTCGGCGGCATCCTGGCGACGCTCGTACTGCTCTTTTTCCTGCGCAGCCTGCGCGCCGTCGGTATCATCGCGATCGCCATCCCGGTGTCGATCATCGCCTCGTTCACAGTTCTGGTTCTGTTAGGACGTTCGATTAACATCATCTCGCTCGCCGGCCTCGCCTTCGCTGTCGGCATGGTGGTCGACAATGCGATCGTCGTCATCGAGAACATTTTCCGCCACTTGGAGATGGGCAAGAAGCCGGTTCAGGCCGCGCGCGATGGCGTGCTCGAAGTCGGCGGTGCCGTGCTCGCCTCGACCATGACCACGGTCGTCGTGTTCGCCCCGATCCTCCTCATCCAAGAACAGGCCGGCCAGCTATTCCGCGACATCGCCCTCGCGCTGATGGCATCGGTCAGCCTCTCGCTCGTGGTTTGTCTGACCGTGATCCCGGTCGCCTCCGGCCGCTGGTTGAAAGAGAAAGGCGCGAACCAAGACGGCGAGGTGCCACTCTTCGACCGCATCTTCGGCTCGAAAATATTCAAGATCCTCGGCCTCCCCTTCCGCCCTTTTGGCATCCTCTTCGAGAAGCTTCCCGACCTCGCCGCCTCTGCGGTTTCGAAACTGACCGCCACCTGGCCGCGCCGCCTCGCGGTCATCGGGATTTTCGCCAGCGTCACCATCGTCGGCACGAAGATCCTCCTACCGCCACTCGACTACCTGCCGAAGGGCAACCGCAACCTCGTGTTCGGCCTGCTGATCCCACCGCCGGGTTACAACCTCAAAACGCTCTCCGAGATGGGCGAGCGCATTGAAAAACAGATCGAACCGCTGTGGGAGGCGACACCGGACAAATACGGCATCGAGACCCGGCTCTCGGGTGGCAAGGTCGTATCGGAGGACAATCGGGTCGAGATCCCTGCAATGGACGGCACCGGCGAGATGGTGATGCCTCCCGCACTCGACAACTACTTCCTCGTCTCCTTCGAGGGCCAGATGTTCCACGGCGGCATCTCCGCCGACAAACGCACCGTCTCCAACCTCATCCCTGCCTTCAACCAGGCCACCTCCGGGGTGACCGCCCCTGACACCTTCGCGTTCGCGTTCCAGATGCCGCTGTTCCGGGTCGGTGGTGCGACTGGATCCGCCGTGCAGATCGATTTTCGCGGCAACGACCTTGACCAGGTGGCGGCCGCCGCCGGCGCTTCGATGGGAGCCCTGATGGGCGCCTTCAGCAACGCCACCATCAAACCCGAACCTGCCAACTTCTCCATCCCGCTCGACGAGATGCGCATCGTCCCCGACGACGCCCGCCTGCGCGAACTCGACATGACGCGCTCCGACCTAGGCATCGCGGTGCAGGCCGCGGGCGACGGCATTGTCCTGTTCCGCGACTACGAGCAGAATGGTGAACTTAAGGACATCAAAATTCTCACCAAGCGAGATGGGGACGCAGAGCCTCTCGACAAACTCCTCGACCTCCCAGTCGCCGCACCAGGCGGTGAGATCGTCGACCTGCGCTCGATCGCCAAGCTCGATCGCGTCCAGGGACCGAACAAGATCCGCCATGTCGATCGCCAACGGGCCATCACCCTCGAACTCGAACCGCCCACCGGCCAGCCGCTCGAAGCCGTCATCGAGAAAGTCGAGGGCATCATAAAAGGCATGCGCGCGAGCGGCTCGATCCCACCCGGCGTCGACGTCAGCCTCGCGGGTTCTGCTGGTAAACTCGCGGAAATCAAAGACTCCCTACTCGGCGACGGCACCCTCAAAGGCTTCGCCAGCAGCAGCTTGGTGCTGGCATTCGTCGTCATCTATCTGCTGATGGTCGTCCTGTTCCAGAGCTGGTCATACCCGCTGGTCATCATGCTCAGCGTGCCGCTCGCCACCTTCGGCGGCTTCCTCGGCCTTGCCCTCGTCCACCAGTGGTCGAAGGTCGATCGCTACATGCCGGTGCAGAATCTCGACATGCTCACCATCCTCGGCTTTGTGATCCTCGCAGGCGTGGTCGTCAACAACGCCATCCTCATCGTCCACCAGGCGCTCAACTTCATGCGAACCGACGAATACGGACCACTCGAATCCGTCGTCGAGAGCGTCCGCAGCCGCGTGCGTCCGATCCTCATGTCGACGCTCACCTCGGTCGGCGGCATGCTCCCGCTGGTGTTCATGCCCGGCGCAGGCTCCGAACTCTACCGCGGCCTCGGTGCCGTCGTCATCGGTGGCCTCACCGTCAGCACCGTGTTCACCGTCCTGCTGGTTCCGGCTGTCCTCAGCGCCATCTTCGCATTGAAAAACACCGAACCTTCCGCCTGATTGATGATTCGACTCCTGCTCCTAGCACCGATCCTATTGCTCACATCATGCATGCTCGGGCAACCCTACCAGCAGCCATCGGACAAACTCGAAGTGGCCTTCAAAGGCGCCGGATTCAAATCACCCGAGCCTGAGGGTTCATGGTGGTTGCTATTCGATGATCGCCAGCTCTCGCGGTATATCGAAGAGGTGGAAACGGAAAACCACAGCGCACGCGCCGCCCTCGCCCGCTACCAACAGGCACAGGCGGCCCTCGGGATCGTGAGCTCCGACGCCTTCCCTTCCATCACCGGCGAAACCTACGCCCGACGCCAGGGCGACAGTAGCAACTCGAACTTCTCCGTCGGCACCTACAACGACTACCGTGCCGCCTTGAACCTCTCGTGGGAGATCGATCTGTGGGGGCGCGTCCGGCGCAGCGTCAACGCCGCCACCGCCGACGAAGAGGCGGCTGGCTACGACTTGCAAGCCACCCTCCTCTCGCTACGCGCCGAGGTCGCCCTCGCCTACCTCTCGCTGCGCTTCGCCGACTCGGAGATCGCCCTCCTCGAAGAGACCGCCAAGCTACGCGCCGAGGCACGACGCCTTATGAAGGTACGTTTCGACGCCGGTGAGAGCAGCAGCCTCGACTACAACCGTGCGGTCACCGAACACGAGAGCGTCCAATCCGAACTCCACCAGCTACGCGCCCAGCGTGGGAAATTCGAAAACGCTATCGCCGCGCTCACCGGTCGGAGCGCATCCGGGTTCTCGATCAAACCAATCGCCAGCCAGCCAAAAGTCCCCACTGTGCCGTCCGCAGTGCCATCCGATCTACTGCGTCGCCGTCCAGATATCGCGGCCGCCGAACGGCGCCTCGCCGCCGCCAGCGAACGCATCGGCGTCGTGATCGCCAGCTACCTCCCGAGCATCAGCATCAACGGCTACGCTGGCCTGCAATCACTCAAATCCTCCGACCTGTTCGATCCAGCATCCAAACTCTGGAGTCTCGGACCGGAGCTCGGGATCCCGATTTTCCAAGCTGGACGTAGCGGCGGCGACAAGGCGAAAGCCGAGGCAGCCTACCGGGAAGCGCTGGAGAACTACCGCGACGTCCTCGACCGTGCCGTTCAGGAAACCGAGGATTCGCTCGGCGACGCGCGCCATTTGGCGAAAGCCTCAACATCGCGCAAGCGCGGTGCCACGAGCGCCGCGAGCGCCGCTGACCTGACACGCAAACGTTACGCCGGCGGCGTCAGCGACTACTTTGAGGTGGTCGATGCAGAACGCACGGCGGTCGCCGAGAATCGTGCCACGCTCGGCATCGATCTCGCGCGGTCACTCGCGGCCACCCGTCTCATTCAGGCACTCGGAGGCGGTTGGAAGCGTTGATCGACGGGACTTGGCAAGCGGCGGAGCATCCCTTAGGTTTTCACCATGCGCCATTCCACCCTGCTCGTCCTTCTGCTGTCCTACTTTGCGTTTGCCCAAACCAGTTTCTCCCAAGGCGACCAAGATGAGACCTCGTTCTCGCCGCCCGACGGCTCCGGCCACACTTGGCCAGATGAACTACCAACGCGCTTCCTCCTCACCTTCGATTTCCGCAACGATCAGTCAGATGGGTTCGCCGTTGTAAAATTCGACGGCCAGGAGCTCTTCTTAAACAAGGCCGTTGAAGACTGGCAGACCGCACGCGTCGCCATCAATACCGATAGCGATCTCTATTCCACCTGGTCTGGAAAAAAGGTGATCAGCAACGAGAAGCCGCTGGCGCAGAATGCACCATCCGAATCCGGCCCCGCCCGCTGGCAATCAGACATCGACGACTACGATCTCAGTGGAGATTTCACCATCGCCACCAGCTTCAACTCGCAGGGCTCGGGGACAATCATCTCCAAGTGCGCGCCCGAGGGCGAGTGGACGCCTGATTCAAAAGCGCTCTTCATCAAGGGTGGTCACCTAGTCTACGATATCGGTTGGCTCGGCACGATCCGCACGAAGATGAAAATCACCGGCGGCAAAACCCACCACGTTGCCCTCACCTGCAACGACGGGCGCGTGCGACTTTTCGTCGACGGGAAACTCGCCGGCGAGAAAGATGACTTCGCCCGTGACGATCCGGATGGCAGCGTCTTGAAGATCGGCAGCGCCGCCGACGACTTCGGCGGCGATCTCGACGCAACGGAACTGGAGTTCGTCCGCTTCTGGAAACGCGCGCTCCCCGACGATGAGCTCAAGGCGCTCGGCCAAGGCAAGGAAGCGAACACCAACACGCCGCTGCTCAACTGGAAACCATCCGCCCCAGGAGAAAACGATTCCTCCAATCAAGGCCTGTGGGTCGGAGCGAAAGCAGGCCAACTCAACATCCGCCGGATGGTGATCAGCCCACTTGCCGAAGTCGATCACCGCCGCCTCATCCACGGGTGGGATCATCTCTCGCTCGAACGCGGCGCGCGCATCTACCAGGGGTTGTGCATCACCTGTCACGGCGATCAAAAAGTCGAGGGCACCCTCCCGACAGCCCTCCGCTTCCACAGCGGCGAGTTCAAGAATGGCGGGGACCCATTCTCGATGTACCAGACGCTAACCAAGGGCTACAACCTGATGGTCGCCCAACCATGGATGACGCCCACGCAAAAATACGACGTCATCCACTACATCCGCGAGACCTTCATCCGGGAGGACAACCCGAAACAGCTGGTCAAAATCGACGATGGCTACCTCGCCACCCTCCCCGAAGGGATCGGGATCGGACCGGAGGAAGCAACCATGTTCGCCGACAACCAGGATCCAAAATACAAGCAAATGAATTTCGGTCCGGCCCTCTTCTGGACCCTCCAGGTCAGCAAGGAAGACATCGCTTACAAAGGCATCGCCATCCGCCTCGACGAGGGACCTGGAGGCGTGTCAAAAGGCAAACGCTGGATGCTCTATGATCACGACACCATGCGTGTCGCCGCAGCTTGGACTGGTGATGAATTCGTCGACTGGCGCGGCATCGCCTTCGACCAGAGCCACGGTAGCCACACTTCAATCGTCGGCGACATCGCCTTCCAGAACCCACCACTCCCCGGTTGGCTGCGCCCTGGATCCAGCACAGATGACGTCGTGGCCGCAGAGCCATTCGGAGCCGACAAGCCATCGCCAGCAGAGGCCCCCGACCATGGCCGATTCCGCGGGCGGGACGGCAAGCTCTACGGCCCACTGCCACGCGACTGGGCGCACTACAAAGGGCTCTACCTCCACGGCGACCGAGCGGTCCTGCACTACACGGTGGGCGACGCCGAAATCCACGAGATGCCTGGCTGCGAAATCGCTCCATCCATGCATGAAACGCCAATTTTCACTCGCACCCTCAACATCGGCAAGTCATCCAAAGACCTCACGCTCCGCGTCAGCCCCCAATCGTCCGTAGTGATCCATACCGGCGGTGGCGAACTTGTTGCCACTGGCGGGTTCCACTTTCTGAAGATCCCCGCGGCCGAGACGCCGGTGAAGGCGAAGCTCTTCATCACCAGCGTCCTAGGCAGTGGACACGAGAAAAAAATCGAGGAGTATGTTGCGACCTCTGGCAAAGCGATCGACCTCCAATCCTTGATGGACGGCGGAAAGAAACGCTGGCCCGGTGTGATCCTCACCGAGGGGAAAATGGGCGAAGAAAATGAAGCCTTCGCCGTCGATGAGATCGAACTTCCCGGGGACGACCGCAGCCCGTGGCAGAGCTGGATGCGGCTCGGCGGATTCGACTTCTTCGCAGACGGCAAACGTGCCGCGGTCGCCACGTGGCTCGGTGATGTATGGATCGTCGACGGACTCGGAGGCGACTTCAAACAGCACCAATGGCAGCGCATCGCCACCGGGCTGTTCCAACCGCTCGGAGTGAAGATCGTCGACGGCACCATCTACGTCAGCTGCCGCGACCAGATCGCCGAGTTGCACGACAAGAACGGCGACGGCGAGATCGATTACATCCGCAGCTTCAACAACGACCACCAGGTCACCGAACATTTCCACGAGTTCGCGATGGGGCTCCAGACCGACGCCGAGGGAAATTTCTACTACGCGAAGAGCGCCCGCCACGCCAAGACCGCCATCGTCGCCCACCACGGCACCCTATTAAAAGTCAGCGCCGATGGCAGCCAGACCGAGATCATCGCGACAGGTTTCCGCGCAGCCAACGGTGTGTGCCTGAATCCCGATGGCTCATTCATCGTCACCGACCAGGAGGGGCACTGGAACCCCAAAAACCGTATCAACTGGGTGAAGAAAGGCGGTTTCTACGGCAATATGTATGGCTACCACGACGTCACCGACGATTCCGATGAAGCGATGGAACCACCACTCTGCTGGATCACCAACAAGTTCGACCGCAGCCCTGGCGAACTGATGTGGGTGCCGCAGGAAGCCAAATGGGGCGCGCTCAACGGCTCGCTCTTGAACTTGAGCTACGGCATGGGGAGCATCTTCCTGGTGCCACATGAGAAGCTCGCTGACGGCCGCGTCCAGGGAGGCATGATCAGCCTTGGCATGGACTTCCCGACCGGCACCATGCGCGGCAGATTCCACCCCGGCGACGGTCAGCTGTATACCACTGGTATGTTCGCGTGGGCCGGCAACAAGCATCAGGATGGTGGCTTCTACCGGGTTCGAAAAACGGACAAAGCCAGCCACCTCCCCGTCGGGCTGAAGGCGACCAAGGATGGCATGATCCTAACCTTCACTGAAAAAATTAACCCCATGAGCGCAACTCAGGCGTCAAACTTCAAAGTCAAAACCTGGGGGTTGAAGCGAACCAAGAACTACGGCTCGAAGCACTACGATGAACACGCTGTGAAGGTCGAGTCCGTAACCGTCCTCGACGATGGCAAGAGCGTCCTGCTTAGGATGCCAGAAATCGCACCGACGTGGAGCATGGAAATCCAATACAAATTGAAAGGCGCCGACGGCAAAGATTTCACCGGCACCATCCACAACACCGTGCACGCGCTCAGGTAGGCTCGCCGCAATACCTTTAGGCGAAGGCGCAGCTCTGTAGCGTAGGAGGCTGTCGGGAAATCCCATCGCCGCAGGCGATGGCGTAACTTCGATTTCAAAATCGAAGAGCAGTGCCCAAGCATGAAGTCCGAGCACGATGGGCTTCGATTTTGAAATCGAAGTTACGGCTGACCGGA